>JAJZEG010000143.1 GCA_021828605.1 Pseudomonadota bacterium
CCAAGTATCCGAATGTTGACGTGTTGATCGCCGGTAACGCCGATCCGCGCGGCACCGAAGCTTTCAACTTAGCCCTTGGCCATCGCCGCGCCATCGCCGCGCGCGACATGCTCGTCGCTAAAGGCGTTGCCGCTTCGCGCGTCCAAACCGTGTCCTATGGCAAGTCCTGCTTGGTTTCGCCGGGCAACACCATGGCCGACTACGCTCAGGATCGCGTCGCGATCACCTCAGTGCAGGGCTTCAACCCGCAAAACTGCCACTAATCGCCGAACGGCATTGGTGCTTCAACGGCGGCCTGCAAGGGCCGCCGTTTTTGTTTGACCCGAAACCATTCCCGTAACGCGGAGAACGCGGTAGAAACCATGATCGGGTTCTCTATCGATATGGGATAATTTCATGCGTCGCATGCTTCTGATCGCCACCCTGCCGCTGATCCTTGTCGCCCTCGGTGGCGCGCCGGTCAAAACCGCCCATGCTCAAATGGTCACCAGCCGCGAGGGTATCGCGTTGGAAAACCAGATTCTGGCTCTGCGCCAGCAGATGCAGCAGGTCCAATCGGGCCAAAATAATGGCCAGAATAATGGCGCATCGACCCTCGGTAATTCGCAGCCCGCTCTGTCGGGCGGTCAAGCGGCGGGTGCCAGCGCGCTCCTGCCCAATTTGCTGCAACAGGTGCAAACATTGCAGGATCAGGTGCAAAGTTTGCGCGGGCGCGTCGATACGCTCGAACATGAGGTCGCCACCCAACATAATGAACTCAAACAACAAATCGGCGATCTGAAATTTCAACTCGGTCAGGGCACTGCCGCCACACCCGGTTCAACCGCGCCAGCGAACCCGCCCAGCGCCGCGAACCCCGCACCCAACGCCAACAGCCCGCAAATACTCGGCGAGCTGCCGGTCAATTCAAATCACCAATCAACGGCGCCAACGCGCCGGACCGCCGCGCGCATCGAGCCCTCAATCGGCGCCGCCCGGAGCGCTTTGACCAGCCGCGATTATCTGACCGCCGCTGCCGACGCCAAAGCCGTGATCGCCAAACAGGGCAGGGGGGCCGATCATGGCGCCGCCGAATATACGCTGGGTCAAGCTTTGACCGGTCAGCACCATTATCAACAAGCCGCTTTGGCCTATGATGATGCCTATAATAGCGCCCATTCTGGACCCTACGCCTCGCAATCCCTGCTCGGCTTGGCCGGTTCGCTCACCGCGATTCATCAATATAGCGCCGCCTGCGACACGCTGGATTCGCTCACCCGTCAATTTTCCGCACCACCCCCCAGCCTCGCCGCACAGGTGCATCGCCTGCGCTTAGGGGCGCATTGCCGCTGAGCAGTCCGACCGAACCCGCTCAACCCTTTGACTTGAAATCACAATTCGCCGCGCACATGGTTCGGTTCGAACCGCTCGGCCCGACCCCGCGCATTGGCGTCGCGGTTTCGGGCGGCGCTGATTCAACCGCTTTGGCCGTGCTCGCCCAAAACTGGGCAGCACAGCGTGGGGCAACCCTTCATGCCTTCATCGTGGACCACCGTCTGCGCGCGAGCGCAACCGATGAAGCCCAGCACACGCAGCGCCGCCTCACCGCCATGGGCATCGCCGCCGAAATTTTAACGCTGCAAAACCTACTGCCCGGCGCCGCCTTGCAACAGCGCGCGCGCATCGCCCGCTATCAGGCGTTGACCCAAGCCGCCAAGGCCGTTGGTGCCCTGTTTTTGTTGGTTGGGCACCACGCCGATGATCAATCCGAACTGATTGCCATGCGCGCCCAACGCGGCCCGCGCGGCGCGCAGGGGATGCAAGCCTGGTCGGCGCGCGCTGATCTGGTGCTCCTCCGACCATTATTGACGGTGCCGCGCGCAGCACTTCGCGCATTTCTGACTGCCCTTGCGATTCCCTGGATCGACGATCCCAGCAACGCTAACCCGGCTTTCGAGCGGGCCCGACTGCGCCAAACCAACCTCGCGGCAACGCCCCCCAACCCGACCGCGATTGCCGAGCATCACGCCGAACAGGCCGCGACCGCCGAGGCGCTGGCCGCCTCTGTATCGCTCCGCCCCGAAGGTTTTGCGGTCATTGACGCCGATCATCTGCCGCCCGAGGCGCTGAGTGCGTTGATCCGGGTGATCGGCGGCGCGCTCTATCCGCCGCCACGCGCAGCAATCGCCCGGCTCGCGGGTCAGCTCGCCCCCGCCACCCTGGCCGGGGTGCAAATCGCGCGCTCGCGCCGATTATCGGGGTTCATCCTGGTGCGCGAAGCGGTGGCCTGCGCACCGCCGACCCCCGCCATGATGGGCACGCTTTGGGATCGCCGGTTTTTGGTGCGCAATACCGCAATACAAGCTGCGCATATCGGCGCCCTTGGTGATTCTGCAGGGCAGTTTCGGCGTCAATCCAGCCTGCCCTCGCTCATCCTGCGCAGCCTTCCGGCCTTGTTTGTCAATAATCAACCGGTCGCGGTGCCGCATTTGGGCCTGGGTGCTGCGTGCAGCGTCGATTTCGCCCCCCCGCACCCAGCGACAACAACAGTCTGATACCAACAGTCTGGCACCAACAGTCTGGGGATAGGAAACGCGTCGCTCGATCCCATTTAGATGAAATGGGTGGCGGGGCGTGGATCGACGTGCCATTATCTCGCGATCCCGATTGTGCTCCGGCATGAGGCTGGCGCATAAATGAGGCCCGTATGATGCTCGCGTTTGAACTGGATCAGATCGTATGAGTAATTTCTGGCGTAACCTGCTGCTTTGGGTCGTGGTGATCCTCTGCGTGGTGTTGCTTTTCAATATGTTCCAGCCGCAAGTCGGCAAAAAACACGCCGGCGCGAAAATCGCCTATTCAACCTTCGTCACCGAGGTGAATACCGGCAAGGTCGCCAAGGTGGTGATCAGGGGCCATAACATCATCGGCACCATGAAGCCTGAAGGTGCGGCGCCCGCGAGCAATTTCACCACCTACGCGCCGAGCGATCCGAATTTGGTGCCCTCGCTGATCGCGAAAGGCGTCAGCGTCACCGCTCGCCCGCTGACCGATCCGCAGAACCCGCTGCTCAAATATCTGATCTCCTGGTCGCCGATTTTGATCATGGCAGGCGTTTGGTTCTATTTTATGCGCCAAATGCAAGGCGGCGGTGGCCGCGCCATGGGCTTCGGCAAATCGCGCGCGCGCCTGCTGACTGAAAAACAAGGGCGGATCACCTTCGATGATGTCGCGGGGATCGATGAGGCGAAAAACGAATTGCAGGAAATCGTCGAGTTCCTGCGCGATCCACAAAAATTCCAGCGGCTCGGCGGTAAAATCCCCAAGGGCGTGCTACTGGTGGGCCCGCCCGGCACCGGCAAAACCTTGCTCGCCCGGGCAATCGCGGGTGAGGCCAATGTGCCGTTTTTCACCATTTCCGGCTCTGATTTCGTCGAAATGTTCGTCGGCGTCGGCGCCTCGCGGGTGCGCGATATGTTCGAGCAGGGCAAAAAAAACGCCCCCTGCATCATTTTCATCGATGAAATCGATGCAGTCGGGCGCCATCGTGGCGCCGGGCTTGGCGGCGGCAATGACGAGCGCGAGCAAACCCTCAACCAAATGCTGGTCGAGATGGATGGGTTTGAGAGCAATGAAGGCGTCATCCTGATCGCCGCGACCAACCGGCCTGACGTGCTCGATCCCGCTTTGCTGCGCCCGGGCCGGTTTGATCGCCAGGTGGTGGTGCCGAACCCCGACGTGAATGGCCGCGAGCGCATTATTAAGGTGCATATGCGCAAAGTGCCGTTGGCCTCCGATGTCGAGCCGAAAGTGATTGCGCGCGGCACCCCCGGCTTCTCCGGCGCGGATCTTGCCAATTTGGTCAACGAGGCGGCGTTGCTCGCCGCGCGCATGGGTAAGCGCGTGGTCGCGATGGCGGAATTCGAGAGCGCCAAGGACAAGGTGATGATGGGCGCCGAACGTCGCTCGTTGGTGATGAGTGATGACGAAAAGCGCATGACCGCGTTTCATGAAGGCGGCCACGCGATTTGCTCGATCTCGCAGCCCCATTGCGATCCGGTGCACAAAGCCACGATTATCCCGCGTGGCCGCGCCCTCGGTCTGGTGCTCAGCCTGCCCGAAGGCGATCGCTACTCGATGAGCAAAGCCAAACTGCTCGCCGAGTTGGTGAAAGCCATGGGCGGGCGCGCCGCAGAGGAAATCATTTTCGGCGCGGATAATGTCTCAAACGGCGCGTCGGGCGATATTAAACAAGCGACCGACATCACCCGCCGCATGGTCACTGAATGGGGCATGAGCGACACGCTCGGCATGGTCGCCTATGGGGATAATGGCCAGGATCTGTTCCTTGGCCAGTCGATCCAGCAGCATAAAAGCGTCTCGGAAGCCACCGCTCAAGAGATCGACGCGGAAGTGAAGCGCATTATCGGCCACGCTTATAGCGAGGCCAAGCGCATCCTCACCGAGCGGATCGATGATTTGCACGCCTTGGCCAACGGGTTACTCGAATATGAAACCCTATCAGGCGATGATATTCGCGCGGTGATCAGGGGCGAAAAATTGGTTCGCAAAGTGGTGGACGAACCCGCACCCGATCAACGGCGCGGCTCGGTGCCCACCGCGCAACGCCCGGATATGCCGCAGTCGGGCGGGCTCGGCCCGGTTCCCGCACCGGGCTGATTTTCCGCTACATTCCTCGATGCTTCTGCGCCACGCCGCATGGTTAACCAACAACCACGCGGCGTGGTTTTAACTTGAACAGTGCGGCTTCACTCTGGGAGCAGAAAAGCGGCTTCACTCGGGGCGTAAAAGAGCGGCTTCGCCGCGGCGCTGATCGAGCTTAGCCAGCCGAGCGGTTACCGGCGGCGCGTCCAGCATGGTCGCGGCGACGCCGGGTAAAATCCGCCGCCAGTTGGGATGCTCGTCCGTGGTTCCTGGCAGGTTGGGCTGTTCCTCCAAAGCGAGCGCGTCTTCAATCGGCAAAATCGCCAAATCCGCCTGCGTGCTCCCCAAATGCGCCGCCATCGCATCGGCAATGGCTGAGGCATCCTCGGGCAGCGGCATTGGACCCGAGGCTGCCCCGGAATCTTGCACCACCCACCATAAATGTGCCCGCTGATCCGCCCGCATCGCTGCATCGTCGCCGGCCAGCCCGATGGCCGCGCGCCAGCCAATGTCGGTCCCGCGCCACCACCCTGCGACGGTCGCGACGTCATGGGTTGAGGTCATGCCCACGCTATCGCGCCGCCAGAATGCGGGGGGCATAAACCCTTCGCCGCGTCGCTCGAACCACAGCACGCTCAAGCCCAACATGCCGCGCGCGGACAGGCTTGCGCGAAAATCATCAGGCACGGTGCCCAAATCCTCGGCGAGCACAATCGCCTGATTCTGCCAGGATTCCAGCGCCGTCACCCGCATCAAATCGGTGAACGGCATCGCCAGGTAACAGCCCTCGGTCGGCGCCGCACCGTTCGGGATCACCCAGAGCCGGGCAAATCCCATCGCATGATCAATACGCACCCCGCCCGCTGGCGCCATTTGCGCGCGTAACATCGCTCGGAATCCGGCAAACCCGTCGCGGGCCAACCCGGTCGGTGAAAAGCTGGTCAGGCCCCAGCCTTGACCCTCAAGGCTTAACGCATCCGGCGGCGCGCCAATGCTCATCCCGTGCAGCAACACGTCGCGTTGGCCCCAGGAATCACTCCCCGCCGGGTCGGTGCCCACCGCCAAATCAGTGACCAGCCCAATCGCCATGCCCGCGACGCGCGCCGCCTGCTGTGCCGCAGCCAAGGCCGTTTGCGCGCGATATTGCGCATATAAATGAAACCGCACCGCCTGCGCGAGGCGCACGGCCGCCCCCTGCACCGCCGGCCCATCCGGATCGCGCAAAGAAACCGGCCAGGCGCGACAATCGAGCGACCCGCCCAGCGCGATTTGTTCTTCCGACAAAGCCTCATACAACGCATGACGCCGCAGGCGCTCGGGTGCGGCGCGTTCAAATGCGGCAAAACCCGACGCCTCCGCATCTCCGCCCAAAACATCGCGGCCAAACGCATCCCGAAGTGATTGATAACCCGCGCGATGCGCCTGCGGCCAATCGATCAAGGTCCCCGATTGTGCGTCACCACTCGCATCAGCAAAAAGCGGGTTCAGCGCAATCCGGCTCGATGGGGCGTAGGGGCTAAATCGCTCAGGTGCGGCGCCAAACAAAGCATGCACCGGACTGATCGCTAACACATCCGCCCCGCGCGCTGCCGCACTGCGCGCCAATTCCGCCAAAGCGGGAAAATCGCCGATCCGCGCGCCATCGCGCCGCGCACTATAGGCCTGCACCGAAAGGCCCCAAGGCCGGCGCACCAGCCCCGCCCCGGCGCGCTTCGCATCCGCAAGGGTAAAAGCGCGCTCAGGGGCAATCGCCAAATCAATCGCCTTTTCACCCAGCCTCAATTGATAATCGCCGGGTTGCGACAGCGGTGTCAGCCGGACCCGGCCCGCTTCGGCAACTTCGGCCATCCCTTCGATTACCGAGCCATCCGGCGCATGGATTTGGTATCGCCCGGCCGCGCCTGGCAGCAAAATCGGCGCGCCCACATCGCCCGTCACGAGCCGAGGTACCTGCTCGCGCGCCGCCGTCACAAACCCCAGCGCATCCTGGCACTGCGCGTCGCTGGCTGCGGCCAAGCCAATCGCCGCAAGGGCGGCGCGCAGCGTGTCAGCCCCCACCGCCCGGGTGGCGCCGAACGCATCGCGCCAATGGGTCGCAATGCCAACCGCGTCAGCCAGCGCTTCGAGCGCGGCGTCACCCATTCGCATGGCCTGATACGTCACCGGTTAACAGACTAACGCTGCGGGTCGGAACATGCAGAGTAGCACCCATCGCTTGCTCTGTTGCCTCGTCACTAACCGAATTAAACGCAAACCGCCACGCGCCGGAATGCGTGGGCAAAATAAGTTCGGGCAGGGTAAAATCGCGATCAGTGTCCGAGCCATTGATCAGCATCAAGGTCACGTCGACAACGCCCCGCGCCGCATCCCACACCGCGCGTCGCAACACCAAAAGCTGTGCGGCCCCATCGCTCCAGGCATCGGGTGTTAACGCGGCACCGGTCTCATCGAACCACGCCGTGTCCGCCAGTCCAGCGATGTCGGTCATCCCATGCAAATAAATTTCGCTGCGCAAACTAACATGATCCCGACGAATACGGATGAGCTTACCTATCATCGCTCGGAAATCCCAACCCGGCTCAATCGCGTCCCAATTAAACCAAGATAGCGCATTATCCTGACAATACCCATTATTATTGCCGCCTTGGCTGCGCCCGATTTCATCGCCGCCCAATAGTAACGGCGTGCCTAAACTTAATAACAATGTTGCCAAGATCGCGCGGGCAATGCGCTGACGCAACGCCTGAATCTCGGCGTCCTCGGTATCACCCTCAATGCCCCAATGATGGGATAAATTATCATCCACCCCATCACGATTATCCTCGCCATTCGCCTCGTTATGGCGCTGCTGATAGCTCACCAAA
Organism: Pseudomonadota bacterium; assembly: GCA_021828605.1. The sequence continues at coordinate 7,509 of JAJZEG010000143.1, forward strand.
TCACGGAGCGTGAAGCCATCATGCACCGTCACAAAATTCATCGAGGCCCATGGCTTGCGCGTGCGATGATCGAATAATTCCGGCGACCCCATCAGGCGTTTTGCCAATTCCGGTCGCTGACCTGCGTCGCCGCGCCAAAAGCGCCGCAGCGTATCGCGGCAATCGGCGTTCCACTCGGCAAAACCGGGCGGAAAATTGCCGAGCTGATAGCCGCCCGGCCCCATATCCCACGGCTCGGCGATCAATTTGGTTTGCGCTAACACCGGGTCTTGGCGCAGCGCGTCAAATAATCCTGCTCCCGGATCGAACCCGGTGGTTTCACGTCCTAATGAAGTTGCTAAATCAAATCGGAATCCATCAATGTCATAGGCTTGAACCCAGTGCCGCAGACTATCAACCACCATTTGTACCACGCGCGGATGGCGCAAATCGAGCATGTTGCCGCAGCCGGTATCATTCACCCCATATCGTGGCGTTTCAGCAGCAGCGCGGTAATAGCTCAAATTATCAAAGCCGCGCCACGACAAAGTTGGCCCGCGCTCATTACCTTCGCAGGTGTGATTATATACCACATCCAAAATCACCTCGATGCCGCCATCGTGCAAAGCGCGCACCGCCCCCGCCAGCTCGGCGCCTGCCTGGTTGGGCTCCATCGCGTAACTTGGCTCGGGCGCAAAAAACCCAAGCGTTGAATATCCCCAATATTGCCTCAACCCGCGCTCAACCAAATAGCGATCCTGGGCAAAGGCGTGAACCGGCAATAATTCAACAGCACTCACCCCTAAATCGCGTAAATGCGCAATCATCGCGGGTTGTGCCAAACCGGCGTAACTGCCGCGCAACTGCACCGGCACATCGCTGCGGCTTTTGGTGAAGCCGCGCACATGAACTTCATACAACACCGCCTCCGCCCAAGCGGCGCGCGGACGCCTGCCGGTCGGGCCGATCAAAGCCGGTCTTGGCGCCACCACCACCGCTTTGGGCATCGCGAACGCGCTGTCACGGCGATCAAACGATAAATCCGCGTGGGACGAGCCGGTGCGATAGCCAAACAGCGCATCCGACCACAGCAGCCGCCCGGTTAGTGATTTGGCATAGGGGTCGAGCAATAATTTATGCGCGTTAAACCGATGCCCGGCCTCAGGCTGATACGGCCCATGCGCCCGATATCCATAAACCAAGCCCGGGCCAGCTCCCGGTAAGTAGCCATGATGCACCTCATCGGTGCAATCGGGCAGGCTCAAGCGCACTAATTCGCGTTGGCCGCGCGGATCAAACACGCAAAGCTCAATCCGCTCCGCATGCGCCGAAAACACGGCAAAATTAACCCCGACCCCATCCCAGGTCGCCCCAAGCGGATGCGCCATACCAGCTTGCAGCCGCGCCCCCGTTAAATCGATCATGATTTGGCTCGCAAAATCAGCGCGGCTAACGGCGGGAGCGTGAGCGTCACCGAAAATTCATGCCCATGCGCGGGTGACCCCTCCGCCTGCACGACGCCCAAATTGCCCAAGCCCGAACCGCCATAAATTGGCGCGTCGCTGTTGAAAATCTCCTGCCATTCGCCCTGTTTGGGCACGCCGAGCCGATAATCAACGCGCGGCTCCGGGGTGAAATTGGCAACCACCACAATCAAATCAGCCTTGTCAGCGCGCCGCTCCCAGGCGAACACGCTTTGCACGTTATCATCGACAATAATCCAACGAAATCCATCAACGCTGAAATCGGTGGTGCTCAGCGCGGGCTCGGCGCGATAAAGCTGGTTCAAATCCGTAACGAGTTGCGCAATACCCGCATGCGCTGGCTGTTCGCGCTCCCACCACGGCAACTGCGCGTCGTGGTTCCATTCATTTTTCTGGCCAAACTCCTGGCCCATGAACAGTAATTTTTTGCCGGGCTGCGTCCACATAAAGCAAAAATAGAGCCGCAAATTGGCAAATTGCTGCCACGCGTCGCCGGGCATTTTCCCTAACAACGAACCTTTGCCGTGAACGACCTCGTCATGCGAAATCGATAACACAAAGCGTTCACTAAACGCATAGGTTAGTCCGAACGTCATTTTGTTATGGTGATACCGCCGATGGATCGGATCCTGCTCACTATAATCGAGCGTGTCATGCATCCAGCCTAAATTCCATTTATGGCTGAAGCCCAAACCGCCTTCAGCGACCGGCCTGGTAACGCCGGGCCATGAAGTTGATTCTTCGGCGATCACCGCAACATCGGGTGCCCGCTCGCGCAGGGTTTCGTTCATCAGGCGCAGCAAAGCCACGGCTTCTAAGTTTTCACGCCCGCCCTCGACATTGGCAATCCAGGTGCCCGGCGCGCGCGAATAATCGCGATACAACATCGAAGCGACAGCATCGACGCGTAACCCATCGATATGAAACCGTTCAACCCAAAACAGCGCATGCGCGATCAGAAAATTTCGCACTTCATAGCGCGCGAAATTGTAAATCAACGTGTTCCAATCGGGATGAAACCCTTCGCGCGGATCGGCATATTCATACAACGCGCTGCCATCGAACCGCGCCAGCCCATGCGCATCGGTGGGAAAATGTCCGGGCACAATATCCAAAATCACGCCAAGCCCCGCCGCGTGACAGCGATCAATAAATTGCGCGAACTCGGCGGGCGTGCCCAGTTGCGGCATGGGGGCAAATAATCCAGTCGGCTGATAGCCCCAGGAGCCGCCGAACGGATGCGCCATCACCGGCAAAAACTCGATATGGGTAAAGCCGGCATCGCGCACGTAAGGGATCAGCGTATCGGCCAGTTCCCGCCACAAAAACGGGCTGCCATCGCTGTGCCTGCGCCAGGATTGTGCATGCACCTCGTAAACACTCATCGCCTGGTCCGCAGTGTCGCGTCGGTTGGCACACCATTGCGCATCGGTCCAAACGAACGCGGACGGGTCCGGCACGATTGAGGCGGTGCGCGGCGGCCCTTCGGTTTGCTGGGCCAGCGGGTCGGCCTTGCTGAACATCGCCCCCTGCTCGGTCAGGATTTCATATTTATAGAGCGTGCCCGCTTGCAATCCGGGAATAAAAATTTCCCAAATCCCTGCCGCCGGATGCAGCCGCATCGGGTGTCTGCGCCCATCCCACTGATTGAACACGCCAATGACCGAAACCCGTGCCGCGTGCGGCGCCCAAACCGCAAAATGCACGCCGCTCACGCCATCCTGCGTGCAATGATGCGCGCCTAATCGGTCCGCGAGCTGCCAATGCCGCCCTTCGGCGATCAAATATAAGTCGGTTTCGCCCAACAAAGCGGCAAACCGGTAGGGATCATCAAGGATAACTTCGCCTTCGCCCCACCGGACATGCAGCCAATAGCGCGCATCATTCGCCATTGTGCCGGCAAATATCCCGCCCGGATCAGCCCGCTGCATCGGGCTCGCCTGGGTCGATGGCGCCGTGGGTCCGGCCCCTGGTTCGGTCTCGACCAGCAGCGTCACCGCATCGGCACCCGGCTGGATCGTGCGCACCAGGGTCCGGCCCTGGTCCGGGTGCGGCCCCAGCAGGGCAAATGGGTCGCCATGCCGTCCTGCCATCAGCGCCGCCAACATCGATTTATCGTGCTTCAACAGCGCCTCCTGACCGATCACGCGAAATACCCCTCACTATATAGCATTGACCGGCACCGGATTCGCGTCAATTTTGCAGAATGGACAGAGTTTTATGGACCTAAGCCCAATCGCGGACCGCCTTTTGTGCGCCCCGGCGGCCATCACCCTGCATCAACCCGAAATCCAGGCGGGGGCGGTGATCGTTGCCTCGCCTCATTCAGGGCGCGACTATCCGGCGGATTTCCTGGCGGCCAGCCGCCTGCCTTTGCGGGCACTCCGCAAAACCGAGGATTGTTTTGTCGATGAATTATTCGCCTCTGCCCCCAGCCTCGGCATTCCTTTGCTCGCGGCGAATTTCCCGCGTGCCTATTGCGATGTGAATCGCGAGGCCTGGGAACTTGACCCAACCATGTTCGATGATGCGCTGCCGCCTTATGTTAACCATACCAGCCCGCGCGTTGCCGCCGGCCTAGGCACCATCGCGCGACTGGTTGGTTCGGGCGAACCGATCTATCGCCACAAACTGCGCTTCGCGGAAGCGCAAGCCCGGATCGATACCTGCTGGACCCCCTACCACCACGCTTTGCAAAGCCTCATTGATCATACCATTGCGCAAACCGGCGCCTGCCTGTTGATCGACGCGCATTCGATGCCAAGCCCGATCAAGCCTACCAGCCGCCCGCCCGATATCGTGCTTGGTGACGCGCATGGCGCCGCCTGTCATCGGGACATCGTCACCCAGGTTGAGGTTACGTTCCGCCAGGAAGGCTTGCTGGTCCGCCGCAATGATCCCTATGCTGGCGGTTTCGTGACCCGCCATTACGGTCGGCCCCGCCACAATGTGCATGTGCTGCAAATTGAAATTGCGCGCAGCCTCTATATGGATGAAATGCGGTTGGATCGACACCCAACTTTCGCTGCGTTGCAGTTGACCATCACCCGCTTGCTTAGCGCCCTTGCCAAGGAAGCACCCCGCTTGACGTGTTGATGCTCCACTGAACGAGGCTCGGGCAGCATGGATAGGAGCGGGTAGGGGCAAAAAAAAGGCGGCACCAAAGTGCCGCCAAGTTTAGGGAGGAAACGTCCAAGAAAGCAAACAAACGACTATGTCGCGTTTGCATAATCTTATTTACCGCGTTTTATTGTGCAGTGCAAGATAAATTTTGCAGTGCAGCATTGCGTCAGAACCCCATCAATTCTCAACTTAAAATTAATTTTTTTGCCGAATAATGCCCTTCATGGTTGTTCTCCCCCTCCGCAAAGCGGCCCGTTTCGCGCTTTTTCTGCTTATCGGGCTCGCAGCACCTGATGCGTGGGCGGGCGGCGTGACGGCGCCTCAAGCTTTGTTTCCGCAATTTTCCTGGGGTTCGGCTCCGCCGCAGGCGCTCAAGCCACTCGCCCCACCGCGCACACGGTCTGCGTATCGTCGTCCCGTCGATAATCCGCCCAGCATCGAAGCGGGGCCTGCGGCGCCGTTCGCGGCCTGTGCGGCGGCAATCCAACAGGCCCAAACCATCACCGGCACGCCAACCGGCCTGCTCCACGCCATCGCGATGGTCGAATCAGGCCGCCGCAATCCGAGCACCGGCCAAGTCGCGCCCTGGCCCTGGACGATCGATGCAAATGGCGCAGGCCATTTCTACGCGACCGAATCGCGCGCCATCGCCGCCGTGCGCCAACTGCAAGCGCAGGGCATTCGGGCGATTGACGTTGGCTGCATGCAAATCGATCTTGCCGCCCATCCCAACGCATTCGCAACACTTCACCAAGCGTTCAACCCGTTCACCAATGCCCTGTATGGCGCCCATTTTCTGCTTTGGCTTCACGGCTCTCTGGGTCATTGGGCTGCGGCGATTGGTGGTTATCACTCACTCAACCCCAATATCGGCACGCCCTATTACCAAAAAGTGGCGATGATCTGGCAACATCGGGCGCCGCCCATGCTCTATACCCCGCCAACCTTATACGCCCCCCCTGCGGCTAAACTCGTTTTAGCGGCTGCCAAACCGCGCCCGCCGCGCCAACCGAAACCGCAGCCCGGCGCCATTATCGCGCCCCGGGGCTTTGGTGCCGGTAGTTTTCAATTCAGCGCCCCACCGCCTGAAATCATTGCCGCGCGGTCCGGCGGAATGAGTCTCGCCGCCTATCGCGCCCGTCCGGTATTGATCGCCAGTGCCCGCTGAAGGACCGGGTCCGATTTTTCGGGTGCAAACGCGATCCAGCACCCTAAAATCAGCCAAATCAGCCACGGAAACACCGGAATCGGCAGTGCCAAAGCCAGCACCAAAGCCCACCCATCCATTGCGAGCGCGACCAAAGCGAGTTCAAACCAATCTCGCCGCAAACTCTGCCCCTGGGTCACCAACAGCACCGCCAGCATTACGCTCGCTCCGACGCCATCATAATCCAGGCTGAACGGTGTCGCCGCTAAGCATAAAGCCAAGGAGGCCGCGATTCTGAGCCGCCGACTCGCATCATGATCCCGGTCGCGCGCCCAGAGCCGGATCATCGCATAGCCCGCAAGCGCGCTAACAAGAGCTTGCACCGCCCAGGCGACCGCAACGGATGATTTCAGGGCGCGTGCCGCGATAAACGCGCTCGACATATAGGCTTGGCTCGCGGTTGGTTGATAAGACCGCAATAGCCGATGCTGCATCGCCGGCTCGACATAAGCAAAAAACCACATCCATGATCCGCGAAACGCCAGGGCGCTGATCGCCGCCACCCCGAGCGCGACCGTCGCCGCAATCGCGACCGCGCGCCATTGCCGGTTCGCCACCATCGCCATCGGTACCAACAGGCCCAGCTGCGGCTTGAGGGTCAATAAGCCAAACGCCACGCCCGCCCATCCGGGTCGGCGATCCAGCAAACCAAACCCCACAATCATCAAAGCGCCGGTGAAGGCGGCATTCTGGCCCACTAATATATTATCCCAAACCGCCGGCACCACCGCGATCAATAGGAGCACCGCCAATAAGGACCGGCGCGGCACCAGCAGGCTCACCGCGCCTGATAACGCCACCAACCCCGCTACGCTCCAGAGCAAAAAACCAGTGACCGGCCCGAACCAGCCAACCGGCAACACCAGTAACAGCATGCTCGGCGGATAACTCCACAGCCTGGCGCCGTGTACGAATGTAAAACGCTGCTCTAACCAGTGTTGGAACAAAGCGGGATGAAAAATAATGCGCACCAACCCGGCGCGAGCCAAGTGTGCCGCACTCCAGAAATCGCCGAAATCGCGCGCAACAATGCCGTGCGCCAACGCGAACCTGCCGTGGGGAAACAGGTTTGCGCGCGCGACCAGCCATTCAGGCGCTAATCCGATCACAAATGCGGCAACCAAGGCTGCCGCGCGCTTGTCGCTCAGCATATCCAGGTTGCTTTCATCAAATGAGCGTGCAATTTCGGCCCATGACCGCTCAGCGTTTTTATTTCATTATTTTTTGCGCCTCCGCGCTGCTCGCCGTTATCGCCTTTCCCAGCTCGATCCTCTCGGTTTTGCACGGCCATCTGGTCGATGGCGATAGCTATATGCGCCTGCTGCGCATCGAACAGGGGCTGCGCCGGGGTTATTTGAGCAATCGGGTTTTCCGCGATGATTCCGGCCATCCGCTGGTTATTGAATGGTCGCGCTTGGTCGATGGGTTCATCCTGGCTTTGTCCGCACCGCTCGCCCCCTTTCTCGGCTGGCATCGCGCCTTGTTCATCGGCGGCGTTGCGACGCAACCGTTGTTTGCTGGCGCACTCGGCGTCAGTCTCGCTTTCGCAGTTGCCCCGGTCGCCGAGCGGCAATTTCTCTGGGCCGCCCCGGCCATTGGTTTGTTGCTGCCCGGGATCCGTGGTTTCGACCCGTTCGGCGTGGTGCATTATCATATCATCCTGCTCGCCAGCATCGCCCTCACCCTCGGCTGGTGCCTGCGTGCCCGCGATGGGGCGATCAGACCCATGCTTTATGCAGGCATATCGGGCGGTTTCGCAATCTGGATCATGCCGGAAACCATGCCGTTCGTCATGCTGGGTTTCGCGACGCTGGCGTTACTCTGGTTGTTTCGCCCCATCGGCGCCGGTCTCGCCGTCTGCGGTGCGGGTTTCCTGGTCACCACCAGCCTCGCCACCCTGATCGATCCACCCTATGGCGGCCCCTTGATCGCTGAAACCGATCGGCTTTCGATCATTTATGTCGCTCTCGCTGCGGCAACCTTCCTCGCCCTCCTCTGGTTTGCCATTCTTGATCGAAAAACCCTGTCATCGCCTCGGCGCGCTTCGCTCGGCATCATCGGCGCGGCGCTATGCTTTGTCGTTTGGTTAGCCCTCTATCCGCGGGTGGCCCTCGGCCCGTTCGGGCTGATCCCCGGTCGCGATATGCGCCTGTTCTATGGGCACATGACCGAGGTGCAGCCGGTCACCAGCCTTGATGGGATCGGCGGTCTCCTGGCGCCGGGCTTGGTGGCCGCCGCTTATGCGCTGTTCCGCGCGATCACCGACCGCACTGATCGGCGCGCGGTGATCGCCTGGATTATGCTTGCGGTCGGCATTCTGCTCGCCGTAGGCCTCACCCAGCGCATGCTGATTTTCCAGCAAATTCCCGCCGGTTTCGTCGCTGCCTTGGTGCCAATCGCGCTAACCCAGATAACCCGTCTCGAACCAGCCACCCCGATCCGTGCCGCGAGTTTGCGGATCGGCTTGCTCGCCGTGCTGATTTTCGGCCCCTATATGCCCAGCATCATCAAAGCCGAACTTCATCCGAGCAAGCCACATCAGGCGCTATGCTCCACCGACGGCATCGCACCCCTGCTCGCACCGGCCAGCGGCAAAATCGTGCTCACTAATGTCGATTATGTGCCGCAACTCCTGTACCGCACCCGGATCATCGCTGTCGGATCACTATACCAGCACGGCATTGCGGGCTATTTGCTTGACCGCACCGCCTGGCGCACGCCGGTCGGCACCACGCCGCCGCCGCAGTTCCAGCGCACCGGCGCGCAATTTGTGTTATTTTGTAACACAAAGCAGCTTAATTATCTCGGCCAGCCAACCAAGCTCGATGCCCTATGGCCAAGCCTCGCGCAGCACCGCCTCCCACCGTGGCTGCACCAGATTGGCCCGACCACCGCCCAAGGTTTCCGGTTATATCGGGTCGTGGGGCGCGCAAAATCGCATTGATTTTCCTTGCCAAGCCGGTTCAAAACGATTAAACGACAATTATGTACAAATATTTAATGTTTTGTATCAAACGAAATCGACCCCGGATCGGCGCGTTCCTTGCATCCGACCGCGGCGTTACCGCCATCGAATATGGTCTGATTACCTTACTGATCGCAGTGCCGATTATCGGCTTGCTGGTGGGAATGGGCGGTCATCTCACCACAATTTTTACCCATGTCAATAATGGATTTTCCCACGCATCGTAACGATATAATCCCACCGTCTTAAGTTTAGTTCGCACCACGCCATTCACCGGCGTTCAGCCAAACAGGATCTATAAACAGCCTTGTCCAAAAAGTCAGGGAGAATACCATTTTTCCTAAATTTTCCTGTTTACCCATTATTGATACGGTCTTTTCAACAAAATATTGACGTTTATTCAGAATTAAGTATAGTTAAGCCCATGGACTTTTGTGGTTCATGAAGCTTTGGCAATTACGGGTCGCGGTGCGACCCGCGAGAGCCGGTCCGCAACGGCCAGCGGTGGTGTAAGCCCCGATCGCTTCTTGGTTGTCTCGACTTCAACTTTTTCCTGGAAGGGAAGCAAAATGTTGACCAAACTTTGGAATGATCAGCGCGGCGTTACCGCGATTGAATATGGCCTGATCGCCGCCCTGATCGCCGTCGCCATCATCGGGATCCTTACCGCCGTTGGTGGTAGTTTGAAGAATGTGTTTGGTGCCGTGAACACCCAACTGACGGACGCGGCCTAACGCAGTCCGGCCATTTGATGCCCTCGCCCGGTTATCCGAGCGAGGGCATCGAATCGTGCCATTAACAGAATTCCTATTTCGTTAGTAAATTACGCGCGCGCCCAGCGCGCGAAAAAATTCGGCCACCGTTATTACCGGCCGCAAAAATTAACGCGACACATGAAAAAAATTGTGATATGTCAGTGATCTGAATAGGAATCTGCGGCAAAAATGCTGTGGTGGGTCTGGGAGCTTCAAATCGGTGGCAGCGATACTGACGGCAGCTTTTCTGGTGCATAGTCTGACCGTAATCGTTATCGGTCTGCTGATTTATGCTGCTTTGCATGATTTTGCGGCGCGCACCGTACCAAACTTGGTGTCTGTGACAATTTTGTTTGTCGGTGCCGCCATCAGGGCGATCGAACACAATATGTTGGTGGGATTGGCCGTCGCGCTCGCAAGTTTTGTGTGCCTCTTGCCGCTCTGGTTGCTCGGCGTGGTCGGCGGGGGTGATGTGAAGCTCTGGACGGCACTCGCTTTAGTGTTGCCGCCCACCGTTCCCGACCAAATTGGCTTTGTTCTAAGCGTATTCGTACTTGGCGGATTGCTAGCAATCGTCTACCTCGGATTGCGTATGATCATTCCACAACCCTCTTTTGTTGGTGTGCGCCAAGGGTCTTTGCCAGTCCGCGTGCTGCGCGCCGAGGCCTGGCGCATTTCGCATCGCGGTCCTCTGCCTTACGCCATGGCAATCGCCGCTGGCGGTTTTTTGATCCTCGCTGAACCTATGCTTAACCGCGTCGGAGTGTAACATGGTTTACCGTTATATTGTTCTCGGCGTTATGGGACTCGCGGTCATCGCACTGCTCCTGCTCGGGGTCGATCTGTTATACCCGCACCCCAAGCCAGTCGCCGCCGCCCAACCAACCGCGCAGGTGTTGGTTGCGGCCGTCGCGCTGTCAGCGGGCACTCTCATTCAACCCGGCGAAATCGGCGCGCAGCCGGTGGTTAAAAATATTGTGCCGAAGGATGCAATTCTCGATACCCCGGCGGGCCGCTCCTCGCTGATCGGCGCGATGGTGCGTCACACAATTTCGCCCGGCACGCCGATCAATATCAGTAATGTTATTCGCCCCGGTGATCATGGTTTCCTCGCGGCGGTGCTCAAGCCCGGCAAGCGCGCCATCACCATCGGGGTCGACGCGATCAGTGATTCTGCGGGACTGATCTGGCCGGGTGATCATGTGGATGTGGTGTTGACCCAGTCCCTTAACGCGCCCCAATTGCCGGCCGGCCATCAGCTCGCCGCAGAAATCGTGTTGTCGGATGTGCAAGTCATCGCGACCGGCCAACGTATTGTTCAAGGGGGCGATCAAACCGCACCCGGACAACAAAATTTGCAAGCAACAACGGTGACCCTGGAAGTGTCGTCGATCCAGGCCGAGCATTTGGCCATCGCCGAAAAGCTCGGTCCGTTATCGTTGCTGGTTCACTCTGCCGAACATGGCAGTAAAATAGCGAGCACGCAGCCGATCAAACCGATCTGGGCCAATGCCGTTTCGCCCGCACTGAATGATACTAATCCCAATCAAAACAGGGTGACCACGATGAAAGTGTTTGAGGGTAGTTCCAACGGCCAGGATTTCAAATTCTGATGCGCCCGATAACCCTCCTGCGCTCAGTGAGCGCCCTGGCCTTGCTGCTTGCAATCGCCCCGCCGGAAACATTGGCGGTCAGCATCCCGGCCCCCCCACCGCCTGGTGCGGCAATCCAGGCGATGAACGGCGGCGAAATCGCCAATGAGCCGCTGTCGGCCCCGGCACGGGTGTTGATGGCGCAATACGCCAAGCCGCAAATTGCCCAATATGTGCAACCAATTGGCCCTGTATCGGTCGCGCCGGACGGGGTCATTCCGGTCGATCATATGCCGATGGCCCCGGCGGGGCTGCGTCATCTGCCGGTGCATCTCGCCGCGTCACGTCCGCAGCCTTTGTTAGCGCCGGATGCGGGCAACAGCACCTCCCCGGCCATCCGCAAGCCGTCATCCGACGCTCTGTCACCCAATTATGTGGCACCAAGCTCATCGCGTGACTCTCTGGCGCAAAGCCACGCCAAACCGCCGCATCCCACCATCGGCAGTATCGGCCTCACCACCGGCAATGGCCGGCTGATCACGGTGCCCGCCTCAGTCGCTAACGTGTTTGTGGCGGACCCGAAAATCATCGCGGTGCGTCCAGCAAGCCCGGACAAATTGTTCATTTTCGGGAAATCATCAGGCCTGACCACCATGGTCGCGACGGATGCGCACGGTAATCTGATTGCGCATTATCAGGTCAGCGTGACCCCATCGCCCTATCCGTCGGTTCGGATCAAAGAAGCGGCCCGGCAGGAAGCGCCGAACGCCCATATCCACATCACCACTGAAAAAGGTGGCGTTGTCGTGTCGGGGACCGTCAATACGCCCGCGGAAGATTACGCCATCATGAAACACGCCCAGCTGGTCGCGGGCAAAAAGGGTAAGGTTTTCAACCTCACGAACGTCAGTCAGCCGCAGCAGGTGATGGTCAAAGTGCGCATCGCCTCGATGTCACGCACCATCACCCAGCAGCTCGGGATTAACTGGCAGAGTCTCGGCAATGGTGTCGCGATCGGCAAATTTTTGTTCGGTTTTTCCACCGTCGGCAATCTGATCAGTTCAACGGCGGCGTCGGCTCAGTCGGCGGGGGCGTATAATTTGCAGTTCCCCAATGGCACCGTCCCGATCGATGCGGTGCTGAATGCGCTCAACACCGACAATTTGGCGCATATTCTCGCGGAACCAACCCTGACCGCTTTGTCCGGTCAAACCGCCAGCTTTATCGATGGTGGGTCATTTCCGGTGCCGGTTCCGGGTCAAAATGGCCAAATCTCGGTGCAATACCAAAATTATGGTGTGCAGCTCTCGTTCAAGCCGGTGGTGCTCAATAACGGCAGCATCGTGCTGACCGTCAATCCAACGGTCAGTTCGCCCAGCACCCAGAACGCGTTCCAAATCGCGGTCGCGGGTGAATCACTGGTGGTGCCGTCCTTAACCGAGCAATCGGCCTCCACCACCGTGGTGTTGGGCAGCGGGCAAACCTTCGCCATTGCCGGTTTGCTCTACAATACCAGCAACCAAACCGACACATCCGTGCCGGGTCTGGGCCAAGTCCCGGTTTTGGGTGGTGCGTTCCGCTCTGATAATTACAGCCGTCAGCAGGAAGAGCTGGTGATTTTGGTAACGCCCTATGTGGTCAAACCCGTGAACAATCCCGGCGAGCTGGCCACGCCAAATGATGGGTTTCGCCCGCCCAATCAGTTGCAGCGATTCTTGTTATTGCAAAATAATGGTTCAACCGCCGTCCATGCGACAATCCCGGGCCAAGCAGGGTTTATGGTACGATGACATCTTTCTCAAACATCCCTTCAAACATCACACGGTCATGGCGTCTCGCGCTGATCGTCCCGGCCTTGATCGGCGCGACGCTGGCTTTGGCAGGCTGCACCCAGTTCGATCCGTATCAGCGCACCGGCACCTGGCACGCCAATAACGCGATCAATCATAATATCGCTGTCGAATTGCAAAACCCATCGGACATGATCCGCGGCGAAAGCCATCCGGTGATCACCGGCGGGATCGCCGTCGGCGCGATCTCCGGCATCGAGAAAAAATCGGGTGGTTCAGGGGGCGGCGGCTCGGCGGGTGGCGGCGCAGGCGGCGGCGCTGGTGGTGCGGGTGCCGGTGCGGGCGCCGGTGCTGGCGGGGGGGCAGGCGGCGGAATGGGCGGCGCTGGCGGTGGAACCGGTGGCGGCGGGGGTTATTAACCCAAGCTAAATTCAATGAGCGCAAAGAAACAAGACAAATTGATTAAAATGTGGTATATAATTTCTTCGAGCGTTGGCCCCAGTCAGGGTTGAAGGAGAAAATAGGGATGGGTGTCGGTTCAGCAAATGGCACGGCGATCGCGGAACAACCGCCCGGTCGGCGTAAACGTGCCTCAATCATCGGCTTCGCCAACGATGCGCAATCGATCGCCGTGTTGCGCGATGCGCTCAGCGCCTATTCGAATGAAACCGTCGATCTGCGGCGCGGCGATGTGCGCACCGCCGCCGAGGTGATGGCGCAAACCGAATCGCCGGATGTGCTGATTGTCGATATTTCCGATGTGCCCGCACCGATGCAGGCCCTCTCCAATTTGGCGGATGTGGTTGAGCCGGGCATCCAGGTGTTGGTTATCGGCGATGCGGTCGATGTCGATTTCTATCGGCAAGTCACCCGTGGTCTCGGTGTCGCCGAATATATTTTTAAGCCGATTTCCCGGGAAATGGTTGGTCGGTATTTCGGTCCGCTCATTTCACGCCAAGCCGCGCCAGTCGAGGCTGATCGCGGCGGGCGGGTGATCGCCGTCGTCGGTGCGCGCGGCGGGGTCGGGGCAACCACCATCGCGTCTAACCTTGCTTGGCAATTCGGCGTGGTTTCCAATCGTCATACCGTGTTCATCGAAGCGGATTTGCATCGGGGCGCTGCGGCGGCAATGATGCTCGGCACCACGGTCGGCTCGGGTCTGAAAATGGCGCTCGAACGCCCAGATCGGATCGATAGCCTGTTCATCGAACGCTCCGCTCAAGCCGTGTCCGGGCGTCTGCATTTGCTGGCGAGCGAGGAAAAATTCGGCGTCCGCACCGAGCCGGCGCCGGGTGCGGCGCATCGGCTGATCGAAACATTGCGACTCCGCTATAACTTCGTGATTATCGATATCCCGCCGGTCGCCTTGTTCAACCATTTCGACATGCTTGACCTCGCTCATCATCGGGTGGTGGTGTTTGATCCAAGCCTGTCGGGCCTGCGCGATGCGATGCGCGTGGTTTCCATCCCCAACGGCCCGTTTCAAACCCAGCGACCAACCATGGTGCTCAACCGGTTCGATCCGAAGGTCGGCCTGACCCCGCAACGGATCGAAGCCGAGGCGGGGATCACCGTCGATATCACCATCCAGGAGTTTGGCCCGCAATTCACCCAGCACGGGAATATGGGCAAGCCGGCGATTGAAAAATTCAAGCCATTCCGCCAGGCGATTCTCGATTTGTCCCATGAAGTCGGCCTATCGGGTGTAACCCGGTCCGATGTCGGGCAACCCACGCGTCCGCGCTTCGCCCTTCCCGGCCTGCGCCTACTCGGACGCTCAACCAGCCCTGCGTCATGAGCGGCGATATCGTCTCCCCGCGCTTTGGTCGCAGGCCGGCGGGCAGCACTCCGGTCACCCCGTTCACCCAAGAAGTAACGTCCACTCCGGCCCGGCCGATCCAGGAGCGGCGGCCCGAAATCGAGCAAACCGCCCCGACCGGCTCGGCCCGTGGTTTTGCCGAAGCGCAGGCTGCCTTCTCCGCCCCGCGCAAGGCCGATGCGGAGACCCGCGCGGAAATCGCCGAATTGCGCAATTTATGTCTTGCCCGGATGGATGCGGCAGCGGTCGCACTCTTGTCATCGCAGCGTTTGCGCCCGGAAATCGAGAATCTGATCGCGGATCTGGCCACTGAAAACCGCATCCAGCTCAACGCGCGCGAACAAACCCAGCTTGCCTCCGAACTGGTCGATGACATGACCGGCCTCGGCCCCCTGCAACCTTTGCTCGATGACGATAGTATCACCGAC
>JAJZEG010000064.1 GCA_021828605.1 Pseudomonadota bacterium
GATAGCGCGCCAGCACCAACTCCTCATTCCAGGCGATGCCATCGAGCCCGAACGCATGCGCCACCCGCAACCGTCGCGTCGCATCCCTGGCCTGCCAGCGCTCTAACCCATCGGTGATCCGCCCCTCCAGCGCGGGTCCATCCCGCCGATCCTCTCCTCGCTGATCTTCCCAGGGAAAATACCGATACCAATCCTGCCAGGAAATTCGCTGATCCGGCGCCGCCTCGCGGGTCAATCCCAAATAGGAAATCGAAATACTGCGTTCCGCACCGCGCGCCTCGAAGCGTCGCGCCTGATCGGCAAAAGTGTAAAGCTGCTCAACATAGCCAAGCGGATGATGGGTCTGCTGCTCAACCCAGGCGCGCAGCCCCGCTTGCAACGAGCGATGGGTCGGCTCCAACGGTCCTTCGGGCAAGGTGCTGCCATCGGCCAAAGTCAGCACGCGTGGCACCCCCTGCGTGACTGCAACCAGAACCGCAATCAATTCCGCATGAATCGTTTGCCCGGTTTGCGGCATGGTCAATCGCTCAGGGCTTGATGGTCCGAAATGCAATTTTCGCGGCCAACGCGCGCGGGGCGAAGCGGGTGCCAAACGCCATCGCCGCATTCATCGCCCCGGCCACCACGCTCGAGCGGCCCTTCGCCAGCGCATCCACCCCGATCCGCGCGACCTCATCGGCGGTCATCGCCGATTTTTTAACGAAATCCGAGCGCGCCTGATCCGCCACCTCGAAAAACTCGGTCTCGGTCACGCCTGGACATAACACCGAAACCCGCACCCCGCGCGCCGCCATCTCAACATCCAGCGCCTCACCCAGCGACAACACATAGGACTTGCTCGCCGCATAGGCGGCATAAAGCGGCACCGGCTGAAACGCAGCGGTCGAGGCCACCAGCATGATCCGCCCGTAACCCCGCGCGATCATCGGCGTGGCAAACAGCCGGGTTAAATGGGTGAGGGCGGTGATATTCACCGCTAACATCGTCTCCACCCGCTCCCATTCGGTTTCGGCCAGCGCACCAAACACGCCAAGTCCAGCGTTATTGATCAACACATCGACATCGCTGAATCGCGCCGCCAGCGCCGTGCGTGCCGCAGGATCAGCAAGGTCGGTCGGTGCGACCTGGACGCTGACGCCAAACAACCGGCATTCGCCAGCCAGCGTCTCCAGCCGCTCGGCACGGCGCGCCACCAGCACCAAATGGGCCCCCCGCCGTGCCAGATCCCGCGCCATCGCCGCCCCGATCCCGCTCGATGCGCCGGTGATCAGCGCCGTTTTGGTGCGAAAATGATCGTCCATCGGTACCCCCGTCCTTGATTATGCGCAGAACAGGATGATGGCAGGACTAGCCATTTCGTGCAATTTCATCGCGCTCGATCACGAATGTCGCGCGGATCATCTGATCGGGCGCCAGATAAGGCGCAAATAATCGGCCAATCTGCTGCATCCCGCGCTCCAGATCACCGGTGCTGATATCAGGTATAGCCGCGCTGATGCTCAAATAATCAATCCAATAGCTGGCGATGATCCAGGCATTGATTTGCAAGGCAGCGCGCTCATCGGCGGTCGCGCGCAGCAACCCGGACGCCGCCAAATCATCCAGTACCAACCGCAACTCGGCTTGGCCGGATTGATAAATCTGCGCAATCCGCGCGGGCAGGCTGGGGGTGAGGCGATGCAGGCTGCGATGATCGCGATAAATAAACCGAAATCGCCACATCAGTAAAAACCAATTTCGCAAATAATCGTTATACCGCCGTGGATTTTCGGGTGCATCGCGCCCATGCACTGCCGCGCGCATCGCGTCGCGCTCGAAATCATCAAACAAAGCCAGCACAATTTGCTGCTTGGTTTGATAATAATAATGCAAATGCCCTTCATTCATCCCGAGCGCGTCAGCGATCTGCGCAATGGTCACCGAGGCGAACCCATTTCGATTGAATAAATCCAGACAAACGTCCAGCACCCGCGCGCGAATCGCCGTCGCCTCGGGCGTATTCTGCGCGCGTCGCGGTGCCGCCATGGCGTCGCCCGCCGGTCAGGCCGCTCGCTTGGCTGGCTGACGGCGGATAAATTCCATGGTGCCGTCATTCACCGCGCCATAGCGCAGCGTGATCAGATCAAGCAGGTAATTCTGATAAAGCTTCCAGGGTTTTTTCGAGCCCTGCTTGGGTAATTGCTCAATCGCCCGCTGCACATAGCCCGAGCTGAAATCAAGGAACGGTTCTTCGGTCACCGTCGGATCGGTCCGCCGCGGCGTGCATTGTGCATAGCCATGCTGATCCATGTAATTGAGCAAACGGCACACATAGGCCGCGGTCAAATCCGATTTCAGAGTCCAGGATGCGTTGGTATAGCCAAACGATGTCGCAAGGTTAGGAACGTCGCTATTCATCATGCCTTTATAGTTCATCGTTTTCGCTAAATCGACGCGCGCGCCATCAACGCTCACCTCAAGCCCGCCCATCAGCTTCAACCGGAGTCCGGTCGCGGTGACAATAATATCGGCAGGCAAAATCTGTCCTGACTTGGTAACGATTCCGGTTTCGGTGAACCGTTCGATCTGATCGGTCACCACCGATGCCGTGCCCGCCCGCAACACCCGGAACAAATCACCGTCCGGTACCAGGCACAGGCGCTGATCCCACGGGTTATAGCGCGGCTTGAAATGCGTATCGACATCCACCTTGCTGCCCAGTTGATGCCGCGCCAATTTGAGCAAGGCCGCCTTCACCCGCGCCGGGCGTTTGCGCGACAATTGATAAAATAACATGGTCAGCAACACATTGCGCCACCGCGCCAGCGTATAAGCCAGCTTCGCCGGTAAATATTGGCGCATCGCATTGGCGTATTTATCCTCAGCCGGGCGGGTCAGCACATAGCTCGGCGAGCGCTGCAACATCACCACATGCGCGGCCTTCTGCGCCATCGCAGGCACCAACGTCACCGCCGTGGCACCACTGCCAATCACCACCACCTGCTTGCCGGTATAGTCCAAATCCTCCGGCCAATGCTGAGGATGCACAATCTGCCCGCCAAATGACGGCGCACCGACAAACTCCGGATTATAGCCCCCGTCATAATCATAATAACCGCTACACATGAACAGAAAATTGCAGGTGAACCGCACCGGCGCCCGCTCAGGCCCGACCTCGGCTTCAACGGTCCAGAGCGCATCGCTCGATGACCAGTTCGCGCGCGTCACCGCATGGTTGAACCTGATATGCCGCTCCACGCCATAATCACGCGCGGTCTCGCGCACATAGTCCAAAATCGCGGGCCCATCGGCAATCGCCTTCGCCTGGGTCCAAGGCTTGAACGAATAGCCCAAGGTGTACATATCGGAGTCCGACCGGATGCCAGGATAGCGAAACAAATCCCAGGTGCCGCCAATCGCCGCGCGCGCCTCTAACAACGCATAGGTTTTGCCTGGACTATACATTTGCAAATGGCACGCGGCCCCGATGCCCGACAATCCGGCCCCCACGATCAACACATCGATATGCTGCGTCTGCATCGGTCCTTGCTCCTCACCACGCCACTCGGCGAATTCACCGGCCCTCAACGCGACCGTCGAGTTAGGTAAACACCTAATTCACGGAACGCAAGCATTTTCGCACGCGCGCAGTCAGCCGGGCTCGAACGACACATCACGCTGGCGGCGCATCAAATGCTCGCCCGCATCGACGTAAAACACCGTGCCGGTTACCGATACTGTATCGACGATGAATCGCACCATCGCCGCGATATCCTCAGGCGTGGAACCGCGCTGCAACGGCGTCGCCGCCTGGCCGCGCGCAAAATTCTCCGCCGATTGCCGCGCGCCGATCAAAGTAAGCCCCGGCGCCACCCCGCATACCCGCACCATCGGCGCAAACGCCATCGCCTGCATTTCCGTCGCCGCCGCCAGCGCCGCCTTGCTCAGCGTATAAGCAAAAAAATCCGGGTTCAGATTGCTCAGTTTCTGATCCAATATATTCACAATGACCCCGGACGCTCCAGCTCGACCCGCGCAGGACGCCGCAAAATCCCGCGCGAGCAGCAACGGGGCCACCAAATTCGGCGCCATATGCGCGGCAATCGTGGCGGCGGTGATCGATTGTGGTCGATCAAACACAAAATGCGACGCGTTATTGACCAGAACATCAAGCGGTCCGGCCAGCGCTTCGGCGCGCGCGATCAACCCCTCGACCGCCGTGCTATCGCTCAAATCCGCGCCCAATAAAAATGCGCGCCGTCCCGCGCGAACCAGCGCATCGCGCAAACTCTCCGCCTCATCCGCCGAGCCGTGATAATGGATCACCACCGCCCGCTCGTTGGTCGAAAGCCCGCGCACAATCGCCGCCCCCAGCCGTTTGGCCGCACCGGTAACCAGTGCCGCCATTAGCGTTGGGTGCCCATCGCGCCATTCTGCTCAGCCTGATTGAGCTGAAATCCAACCAGCGCCTCCTGCTCGGCTGAAACCGGCGCGTTTGGCATCTCGATTTTGATCGGTTTAGTGGTCGCCACCGTCTGGTCAGCGCCTTTTTTGAACTTGAAGGTGACCGAATCAACCTGCTTGCCGATAATCTGCTCGCCCTGGGTCAAGGCAATGAAATAGGGCAGGGTGATCTGATCGCCGCTCAAAGCCGGTCCGCGCACCGCGCTGAACCCGACCCGAAACCGGGTGATCACCCGGCGCTTGCCCTGCGCCGCACATCGCCCGGCGACCCCGGTAATCCGTGCTGATACTTCGCGCGCCGCAACCCCCGGCGCATCGCCGCGCGCCTTGACCACCTGATTCGCCTGGGTCAACACCGATACGGTCGGACAATATAACGCCACTTTATGGTGCCCACTCGAACAGGCCGCCAGAACCAAGGGCATCGCCAATACCGAAACACGCTTCAATCCACGCACTGCACTCTCCTTGTCCACGCATCCCTCTCTTGCCATCATTTCGCCAATCGGTCATCTCCACCGGCGATGGCCGTCTATACCGAAGTCACCGATGGGATGCTGAATGCGTTCCTCACCCAGTATGATCTGGGCGAGGCCGTCGCGTTTCGCGGCATCGCCGAGGGCGTGGAGAACAGCAACTATGCGCTCCGCACCACCAAGGGCGATTTTATTCTCACCCTGTATGAAAAGCGCGTCGATCCCGCCGATCTGCCCTGGTTCCTCGGCCTGCTCGAGCATCTCGCTGCGCGCGGCCTGCCTTGCGCATTGCCGATGCGCACCCGCACCGGCGCTAATTTGAACCAGCTTGCCGGTAAAGCCGCCGCCATCACCGGCTTTCTGCCCGGCGTCTGGCCGCGCGAACCCACCATCGCCCATTGTGCCGAACTCGGCGCCGCCCTCGCGCGCCTGCATCGGGCGGGCGCCGATTATCCCGCCGAACGCCCCAACGCACTCGGCCCGGCGGCCTGGGGTCCGCTCTGGGCGCAATGCCGTGACCATGCCGACGCGATCGAGCCGGGCATGAAAACCACGCTCGATCACACGCTCGCCGCCATCATCCCCGCCTGGCCGACCGCTTTGCCGCGCGGCCAAATCCACGCGGATCTGTTCCCCGATAACGTGTTTTTCCTTGATGGCGCGATCTCCGGCCTGATCGATTTCTATTTCGCCGCCACCGATTTTTTCGCCCTCGACCTCGCAATCTGCCTGAACGCCTGGTGCTTCGAGCCCGATTTCAGCTTCAACCGCGCGAAAGCCGCTGCCCTGATCGCGCGCTACCAGTCGGTCCGCTCGCTCACCGCCGCCGAACGCGTCGCCCTGCCGGTGCTGTGCCAAGGTGCGGCCCTGCGCTTCCTGCTGACCCGGCTCTATGACTGGCAGCACACCCAAGCCGGTGCGTTAGTGACCAAAAAAGACCCGCGCGACTATCTGCGCCGCCTCACCGCGTTCCAAACCATGACCAGCGAAACCGATTATGGATTCTGATCCCAACCCCGACTCGGCCATGGT
>JAJZEG010000250.1 GCA_021828605.1 Pseudomonadota bacterium
TGGCAATGCCGCGCAAGTTCCGGCGATTACAAATGAGCTGATCAGGCGCGGTTTTCGCGATGACGCCATAAGTAAAATTTGGGGCGGTAATTTTTTGCGCGCGTTAGAGGCCTCGGAGATTCCAGCACTTCAACAAACTACGCACTCTCCCAGCGGCACTGGATGACAGCGGCATGGAGCGTTTGACGCGCCCGATTGGCGTCAGCACCAAGTTGCAGCAACTCGGGGAGCGTTTTGGGATGACGCATAAGTTCGCGGAGTATGAAGTGCAATTTTATTTTCCCTTGATCGTCGAGCGCATTTAGGGCGACGGAGGGTAAGGTGCGCCATGCGGGGTCGGCGACGGCCCGCAGAGCTGCAAATTTTGCGCCGTGAGCGTGAGCGATCGTCGCAACCGCGCCTGACTCGAGATCAATCGCCGCAGCACCCGTTGTTTTGAATAAGCGAGATTTTTCGCCGCTGTTGCTTGCGATCGACTCATGACCAAGCAGTAAATCTCCGGTAGAGCCGCCGAATGCTTTGCATAAGTCAGGATCGCAGGGATAAAGTGTCGAACCGGCTAAAATCGCTCGCGGAATGAGGAGGGTGCCAGATTGGTAGGTAGGGTTCAGGCCTCCGGCAAGACCAAAGCTAATCAGCACTTTGGCGCCACGATTGACCAGGAATTGGGCGGCGCGGGCTGCTCCGGCCGGGGTGCCCCCACCCACGACGATTTCGAGTGGTGTGGAGCGAAGTAACCTAGCTTCGGCAGCAAGACCCGTAACCACACCCCACATCAGACTATGCTCTGTAACGGAGCTTGGAACCACATATTGCAGTCAACCCAATTCTACCAGATCGAGGTTTCTGTTCACGATTATAGATCGGATCGTCGCCAAATTAGCGCGGGGCCAGAACCATCACCATTTGGCGATTTTCCAACCGTGGCATTTGTTCAACCTTCGTATCGGTTTCCATATCGACGCGCACCCGTTCCAGCACCTTCACGCCGAGTTCCTGATGAGCCATCTCGCGTCCCCGAAAGCGCAGCGTAACCTTTACTTTATCACCTTCGCCAATAAAGTTTTTCATAGCGCGCAATTTCACTTGATAATCGTTCTCATCAATATTGGGGCGAACCTTTATTTCCTTAATTTCAACGATTTTTTGCTTTTTACGCGCTTCGTTCTTCTTTTTCTGCTGTTCGTATTTAAATTTACCATAATCGAGCAACTTACATACCGGTGGTTCGGCGTTTGGGCTTATCTCGACCAGATCGAGTCCCGCTTCGAAGGCACGGCGCATGGCGTCTCGTGCGCTGAGCACGCCGATCATTTCACCTTCCGCTCCGATCAGGCGAACTTGTGGAACGCGGATATCTTCATTGACTCGTGGCCCCTCTCGACTTGGCGGGGCCGGTGGTTGAGGTATT
Organism: Pseudomonadota bacterium; assembly: GCA_021828605.1. The sequence goes on from JAJZEG010000250.1 coordinate 1,412, forward strand.
CTAGCGATGGTGCGCTCCTGTTGACGTTACAAAAATCCTTACACCACCCTGTAGACGATAATCAGGACATCGTGCAACTGACGAGAAATAAGGACTTAGCGTAGTCAGCGGACGTGTCCAGATCAGCCTTCGCGTGCTCAACAAGGGACACGCCCTGATTGATCTGCCGCCTTTTCACAGGAATAAAAAGATTGTTGTTGTCGCGATGGTAACGGCGGCTGCGATGATCACACCTACAAATTTAATGCGGGCGGAGATATCAAATTCGCGATCAAACATCCCGCGTTGCGGGACAAATTTTATGGGTGCGCTGGCTTGTTCGAGGTGAACGAGGGCTTCGACGGTCGCTGATTGTTCAGTCATGGGTGCTCCTGATCGGCTTGCTGCATCTGCGAACCGCCTTACCGGCTGGATTGACCGAAAGATGTGATGGCGCTCACATAATCAGGTCTTTTTGAATGATTAAGTTACCCCAACAGATTGCGCAGTAATATTGTTGCTCTGCGAACGGAATCGCGTACGGCGCTTAATTGATCCGGCATGCGGGTCAAATCGATACGATCGGTGATTTCAAGACCGGCAAGCTGTCCGTTTTCAACGATGGCGTGGAGTAGATTTGAGAAACTCAATCCATCGGTGCTCGAAATCAAGGCGCCGACCTCTCGAGTGTGATCTAGCACCCCGTCTTGGAATTGCCGACGGGCGACGTTGGCGGCCTTCTTGTTGGTCATATCCGTGAGCATGAGCACGTATCCCAGGACGCGATCAGCGGAAGCAAAAATCGGATCAGCGCGGATTTGTACCGGGATTGATGCGCCATTGGCACGACGGAACGCACTTTCACAGCGCCACCCAAGCTGAAATTTTTGTAGCGACCGCAATCGCTCAGCCAGCAATTTAGGTTCGCTGAATAAAGGAGGCAGATCAGCGAGGTTGCTCGTTTGTTGGTTTGTTTCGCCGATCAAATGCCAACAGGCCTGATTAATCAGGAGAATATCGCCTACGAAATCGGTTATGATGACGGCCTGACTTGAAGCACCAACATCCTGACGAAGCTGATCGAGCTGATCCTGAGCGATGAGCAGGCGCACCGAGGAGGATTGCAGAACCACATCGCTGACCATACAGCCAATCACCCGTGCCGCCGCGATATCTGCTTCTGTCCAAGGCTGTGATTGCTGGCGCATCACCTGTTGCCATTGTGCGAATGATCGGCGCGGCGATAGATCGGTCGGTTGATCACCAATGATCATGGGTTTGCTCGGATCGCCGCCCCAGGTGACGGTTCTGATTTCTTCGGGGCGAATCCAGATGAGATATGCCCCTGGCGCTCCAGTGATGCGCACAGCAAGAATGCCACTGGCAATCGCCGCGATCGAGGCTAGAGACTCACGTTCGGCGCTGAGCCGATCAGTTACAACCGGCGCGTCGCCCCGACCATCTACATCGCCGCGCTTATCGAGCCAGGCGGCGATCGCACGAATATCCTGAGTGGCGGGCACATCACCGCTCGTGGTGACATCGCCCTCATATACCAGAGCCACGCCCGTCGCACGGGTGGGTTGCAGAAGCGCTTGGGAATTATCGAATAATGCGTTTCGCCAGCGCCCGTCACGGGTGAGCGCTTCTGCCATACGTTGTTCCAGCCGACGTGCGGAAAGTTCCGCTTGTGCAGCCGTGAAGCTTTGCAGGGCGGCAATACGCGTCGCGATTGCCTCAGCAAGCAATTCGCAGGCCGCGCGAATCTTGTACGACACGAAATAGGGCGCGTAATGATGGCACGCAATCAATCCCCAGAGTCGCCCTTCGATCACCAGCGACATCACCAAAGTTGCACGCACACCCATGTTTTTCAGATATTGATTGTGGATGGGTGAGGAGGCGCGCAGCGTGCAGAGCGACATGTCGAGCGGGGCATCGCTGATCGGTGACAGCGCTGGTTCGAGCTTGACTGGTTGGAAATTTACATCGACGAGCAGGCGCACCCGATGGCGCAAATACAGGCGTCGTGCGATTTGAGGGATGTCGGTCGCGGGATAGCGGTTGCCCAGATAGGGTTCCAGGCCACGCTCGCACTGTTCAGCGAAAACCTGACCGTGGCCTTCCTGATCGAATTGATAGACCATCACCCGGTCGTAGCCGGTGAGGTTTTTCACGAAGCGCGCGGCTTCATCGGCCAGATTGCGCAGCGCCATGCTGACCAAAATGCTTTGCAGCGCTGATTCAAGCTGGTCAGCGATCATGGAGTCTTCGGTGGAATCGTCGGCAGCCGGTTCCAACTCGATCAGCAATCCGCCGCCTGCGGGGCGGTGGATCAGGGCTTGCAGCGTGATGTGCCGTCGAGCGAGCGTGCCGCGCAGGGCCAGCGGTTGATCCGTAAGCGGTTGCGTTAAATGCGGGATCAGCGCGGCTGGCAGGCTACCGCCAAGGCTTGCCAGCGGTTGACCGAGAGGTGAGGTGGGAGCGTCGAGAAAATGAGCGATGTTGGCGCTGGTTTGCACAATAATCAGATCGGGTTCGCTGAGGAGGAGCAAGGCGCCATGGGGCTGAATCGCGCCAGCATATTGGATTTGTTCGCGCTCGCAATTAGACAGATCCGCCGTTCCGAAAGCTGGGGTCGGTGAAATATTGAATGTCATGAGCGAGATCTTCCCTGCAACCGCCGAGACAATCGACGCCGCTGTTGTGATGGCCGCCGTTCAATTTTATTTAAGACCGTAGCGCAACATTTTCATATAGAGGCTCTGTCGGCTAAGACCAACGGCAGCCGCCGCTGCTTTGCGATTCCCCGCTGACTGGCTGAGCGCTTCGGTAATATAATGGCGTTCGATAATAGCGGTCATCGTATCGACCGCTTGAGGTAAACTTGCGTGATCGACGGTCGAGCGCCATGATTCAAGCGCGGCACCGATTGCGTCGTCGAAACTGGCAATATTCGGGTCGTCGATGCGACGGCTGACGTCACGGATCATCAACCCGATCAACTGCCCGTCAGTGCCAGCTGAGATTTCTACCCTTGTGGTGCTGCCATGTTCGCCTTGCAGCATGACGGGTAACATTTTCAAATGACCATGGCTGCGGATCAACTCAAGCAGTGTTGTCAGACCGGTTCCACCATTATGCAGCCAACGATCAAGCCGCGTGCCCAGCACCAATTCCGCACTCCCGGCCTCAACCAGATCGAGAAATGCGATGTTCGCTTCAACAATGACGCCATCGCGATCAAGGATAACGAATCCATCAGGCAATTTTTTGATCAGCGGCGAGCAGGCCGGTCGGGCGGGTGCATTCGTGGGGCGACCGGTGGTTCCGGCTTCGGTCAGATAGAGCAGGTAACTGGGCGCATCGATGGTTTCGACGGCAGCGGTGCGCACGATCCAGGCACGGCGTTCTTCGCCCAGATGGAGAATAATACTGGGTGCATGGCCGTACTCGCGTGCACGATCCATCATCGCGAGGAAGGGCGCGCGGTCGGCCGCCGTGATTTCGTTCAGAAAATTCCAACTCGGACCAATGCCGAATGTGCGGTTCGCGGCAGGGTTTGCGTCGATGATACGCAACGTATCAACCTCGATCAGGAGCACCGGATCGATCGCAGCGTTGAAAATGACGTTATAGCGAGTCTCAACCTCCCGCAATTTCCAATGGTTTTGCTCCATGGCGCGCTGGGTGGCGAGCAAGCGCGATTCCAATTCCGATACGACATGATATTGTCGACCAATGACAATCAATCCCCGATCTTCGCCGAGGCTGACAGCGGTATATTCCAGAGGAATTTCAAGGCCGCTCGGAAAACGCTGATTGATCGGGGTGAAGCCCGACACACCGGTGGTTTGTGCATCGAGCACCATGAGGCGTAATTTTTCGAGCGCTGACTGGGCGACGGTTTCAGCCCATCGACGTCCATGCCAGGGGCGCAATGTCTCGCAAGCGATCCGCTCGGATACAATCGCATTCTGGATGATGCCATCACGATCGAGTCGGATGGTAACGTCAGGCTGCGCGAGGTTAACGACGTCCATGACTAGAATTATCTATTATTTTTAGTAAAATAGCAAATTAGCTTAAGGTTTCCGAGCCAATTATGGAGGTTACGTGGCCGATGATGTGACCCTAGATCGAACAATTGTCGGGTTGGCCGAGCGGTTGAAATCTGCGACGTCTCAGATGCATGTTCAGGCAGAGCGAAGCGGCGCCATCGCATTACTGCTGCATGGGGCGTTGTCCCGCGAGCTTTATGCGCTGTTACTTGCGAATTTATTGCCGAGCTATGAAGCGATAGAAACCGGCCTGCGGCGGTGGCGCGATTTGCCCGCCTTGCACGCGATTGCGCAAACCGCCGTATTTCGGGCTGAGGCATTGCGCGCCGATCTGACTGCTTTGGCAAGTTCGGGATGGACGAAACGATTGCCGCTGCTTGGCGAGGGACGGGCTTACGCCGCGCGGATTGAGGAAATCACGGAGGATGATCCAACATTGCTGCTC
>JAJZEG010000048.1 GCA_021828605.1 Pseudomonadota bacterium
AACCGCCGATGTCCTCGCACCATCCTGCTTGCACCCGCCGCGCCCTGCTCCGCCTCACCAGCAGCGCCGCTGTGGCAACCCCCCTGCTCGCTTACGCCGCCTCACCCCCAAGCAAAACCACCCTCAATTCAATGGTCCCCAGCCTATCCAAAGCCGCCGTCGGCTATATCGACCAACCCAACGGCACCGAGGTCTGCGGCGCCTGCATCTGGTTCAAACCGCCCAGCCCCGGCAGCACCACTAGCCACTGCCACCTGGTCGCAGGCCCGATCAGCCCTGCGGGTTGGTGCGAAGCCTGGATGCGACGCAGCGCCCCCACCGCTCAACCCACCTAGAGCGCGATATGTTCAGCTTGACGCAGGCGCGCCAATCTGACGCGCTCTAGCTTTTTGGTGCGAGGCTGAGTAACGTTTGGCATTGCCGCGCGTTGCGCGTCAATGCCAAACGATCAGGCTCTAACGCCAAACCGCAAGCCCCACCAGCCCCACATTATAAACCACGTGAAACAGCATCGCGGGCCTAACCGATCCGCTCCGAACGCGCAGCCATAAAGTCACCGCCGCCAACACCACAATTCCAACAAACCCCGGCACGCCCGTCAACTCTCTCGGCGCATGCACCACCAAATAACACCCCGTCACCGTCGCACCACTCACCCAAACCCGATAGCGCGACGCCAACGCCGCTAACGCACCCCCGCGAAACACCCACTCATCAACCAAAGGCGCCACCCCGACAAACACCACCCCATAGACCCAGCGCGACCACCCCGCGCGCGCAAACCCACCCCAAACCTCCTCAACCAACCCGCCCCGCTGATGAAACATCGGGATCTGTCCCACCGCCCACACCATCACCACCGTCAAACCGGCAAGCCCCACCGCCAACCGATAAAACCACCCCCCAGCCGAACACCACCCCACCCCCCGCACCGACCGATCCCCCAACCGCCCTGCGGCCCGCACCACCACATACCGCACCGCCCAACCCGCCGCGATCAAATACGCCCCAACCCCCAACCCCACCGCCACACCCAACCCAATCGACGGCATCCCGGCATCCCCAGACTCCACCGCGCCCAACCCCTGTCGCACCCCATCAATAACGCCAAACACCCCACCCCAAACCAGCGCCGCCACAAACCCAATCGCCACCGGGATAAACCAAAACCCGATCATCAACACCCAAGCCTGCCTGACCCCAAACGCCCGCCGCTCGTTTGTTTGCCCCGTTTTCAAATCACTCATTTTTGCTCCGCATCAAAAATCTCTATACCTGCACAATATGATCATTCGATTGAGTGGGAAAGCGCCGGATCGATCCATTGTTTGCACCACCCCCCTATTCACACGGCAAACCCCATCGAGTTGATCCAAACGAGATTGGTCTCATAATTCGGTTGATGGCGACGCTTGATCATGTTACAGGATCAAGTTCGATTGTCAGAACGTGCTATCATGCATTGTTGGACTTAGTTAGCCTCAAAATTTTTGCTCTATAAATTCGGGGAAAGTCAAATATTATGCAAACAAAAATCTATCATGTGGCAACACCAGTTAGTAGCTCGACCTTCGTCACCCGAAATTTGTGCATTTTACAAGACAGCTTCAAAGATCTCCCCATGGCCCAGATTGGAAGGCCGCACATGCAAAATTAGCACTACTTGTGATGAGGGTTCAAAGTAAACATCATGTCGAGTCGACATCTACTGGCATGATTTTTGACAGGTCAACTTGTAAGTTATACCTTTGGTGAAGTATGGACAATCTTCCTTCTCTTTTAACGCCATTTAAAGTTACGCTGGAACAACTTCTCCTTGATCCAAATAATCCGCGATTTTCCGAATTGGGTGAGATAATCAATCCGATTCCTGAGGGAAGGTTTGCCGATGAGAAGGTACAGTCAAATACCTACGATAAAATGCGTGATCCGATGTTCGACGTGTCCGAGTTGCGCGATACGATTAAGGCAATCGGATTCCTGCCGATGGATCGTATCGTTGTTCGAAAATGGAAAGTTGACGCGGAACCATCCCGTTACGTTGTAATTGAGGGTAATCGACGGGTAACCGCACTTAAGTGGCTATTAAATCTCCACGAAATCGGCAAGGAGACATTTAGCGAGGAGCGGCGTCTCAACTATACCCAACTTGAATGTCTATTGTTAAACAGCGATCTCGCGCCTCCGTCAGCCGCCTTGATTCTACCCGGACTTCGACACGTCTCAGGAATCAAGGAGTGGGGCCCGTATCAAAAGGCAAAGGCGGTACACGCGCTGCGGCGCAGCGGCCTCGCGCCGCAAGAGGCTGCGCAGAGTCTAGGCCTCTCAACACGGGCCGCGAACAGCGCATATCGTTGCTTCGTGGCACTTGAAGGAATGGTCGCGGACGAAGAATATGGAGAGTTCGCTGAACCGAAAATGTATAGTTACTTCGAGGAAATATTTAAAAGGCCCGCTGTTCGAGGGTGGTTGAATTGGAGTGATGAGGAGGAGCGCTTCTGCGACACGGGACGGCTCCATGAATTTTATGGCTGGATGCTGCCAAGCGGTGATGGAGGGACTGAGCCGGCTAAACTCTCCGAAGCAAAATCCGTTCGAGATTTGGCAGAAATTCTTGATGATGAAAGCGCGTTGAACGTGCTCCGGTCACCTGAAGGGACACTTACGCGCGCATTGGCACGGTATCAGGTCGACCATCCTGAGGATTGGCAACCTAAAATCGTAGCGGCAGAGGCGGCCCTGAAATCACTGACGCCCGACATGCTTAGAAACATGGACCGGCCAACAGTCGAGAGCCTTAATAGTTTGGCGCAGCGTATAACTCAGGCACTGGCGGACCGGTTGAAGCTCTCTGTAGAGTAATAAAATTGGGCATCCCATCGTCTCAGGTCGCTGCTCTTTGGGTGAAGGATGAAGTTGATTCGACCGAGTGGAGGTCATTGACCGACGTCTGCGTTGCCGCTCTCAGAAATAAGTGGTCTGGGAAAAGTCATTCAGAAATTTTAGATTATATCGAAAATAATATTCAGTATATCGCGGAGCATCTTCGAAATGACGCGTCAAACTGCCTTATTGACGGAACGGCAGCAAAATTTTCGATTGATGACGAGAATCCACCGTACGTCAAAGCTATAGGAGCTGCAACGTCGGGATTGCTAACAAAACTTCGAAGTATTAGTCCTTATATTGTTGAAGCCGTATGCGCAAAAATCTTGACAGCGTTCGGAGCGAACGCCCAATCAACTCAGCGGACATCGGATGGCGGCGTTGATTTTATTGCTATAGGCTTAAACATCCTGCCGGACACTTATCCTGTGCCCATTGGTAGTAAGACGACGATCATTGGACAGACGAAGCGTTATAAGGAAGGAAATGCCGTTACGGAAAAACATATGCGAGAGTTTGTCGGTGCAGGATTATTGCGCAAGCACATTTTGCAAACGGATAAAAAAATCGCGGCACTAACTCCGGTCATATTCGCATTTTGGACGACCTCTGACTTCGAGCCAAATGCGAAGAGATACGCGCGTGATGTCGGGATGTGGTTTATGGACGGACACACGATGGCGACCTACATACACGCGCTCAATATGACGGACGAAATCATGTTGCTACCTGATTACCCAACGGTAATCCCCGCTGTAATTAGGAGGCTTGATGAGTAGAATTTTCTCGGCATTTTGCACGAGGAGATTTGCATGAGCGAGCCCCAAATTCTTGCGATTTGCGCCAAACTGAGGGAGGTGTGCTGGTGGCTGATCTGTGCCGTGAGCACGCGATGAGCACGGCGTCGTTTTACAAAAGGCGCTCCAGATACGGCGGGATGGACGCTTCGATAGTGTCGCGATGAAGGCGATGGAAACGAAAACCGTCGGCTGAAGAAGATGTTTGCGGGATTGAGCATACAGAATGATTTGCTTAAGGAGGCTTTGGGGGGGAAATAGATCGGCCATCTCAACGCCGAGAGATGGCCGAGATTGCGGTGGCGAGACGCAGGGTCAGCATTGCGTTGGCCTGCCGAACGTTCGGGGTCAGCGAGACCTGTTATCGCTACGCACCGAAGCGGGTGGCGAGAGTGAGGAGATTGCTGATATGCTGGTTGGTCTGACGCGCGCTCGGCGGAATTGAGGTTTTGGCCTGTGCTTTTTGTATGTGGCAATGTGCAAGGGCGGCGTTTCTACCCATTAGCCGCCATTAAAAACAGGAGAATAACCTCACCCCATATCCGGCGGCGGATCGAACGCCGCATAGCATTGGCCGTTCCGATCCCGCGCAGTTGCCAGAATATCGGGACGATGGGTGATCCCAGAATAATGGGTGATCAATGATCTGCGCTCCATCGGTCGTTGCGCCCGCGATCCGCGATGCATCAGCCGACCATGCCAAACCAGCACATCGCCCTTCTCCGCCAGAAACGGAACGGGCCGCATATTTTGCGCCGCAATCTCCGCCTCAATCGCGGGGGTGACGAACCGCTCGGCATATTTCGGCCATTGGTTGATCCCGGTCACCGGATCAATCCGGGCCCGCTCCTCGTCGGTCAGGAAACCGCGCACTTTCTCGCCGCGCAACAACCCCCAGCGATGCGACCCCGGCACATACTCGAACGGGCCACTCTCCGGATCGATCCGATCGAGCGCAATCCACACCGCCGCATACCACGCATTGACGAAATCCGGGTTCAGATAATCATCCTGGTGCCATTCCCGCTCGGTGGTGTTCCAGCGGGTCAGCGCCAGGTGAAAAATCATTTCTTCCCCGACCAGCGACGCGAGCAGCGCCATCAGCGGCGGATAAAGGGCAACATCGCGCAATTCCGGGATTTTGACGAAGCAATGGCCGTAAGGCCAGCCGAGCAGATTATTATCATGACCGGGCCGCCGATACGCCTCACGCCGCGCGATATAAGGATCAAGCACCGCATCGGGAATGAAACCGCGCTTGATCACCACCCCCTCGCGCCGCCATGCCCGCTGCTCGTTGGTCAGTCGTGCCTCATCAACCCCGTCGCGATCCAAAGGGGGCAGTAATCCAGGGTCGGGAAACTCAACAAGATCGGCAAATCGTATTGCGGGTGCACTCTGATCCATCGTTCGATTCTCACTCCTGACCGCGACGCACGACATCAGATCCCATCAACACCAAAAGCCTGCGGGCAATCAATAGGATCGCTCCCGATCCCGCGGCCCGCAATCTCGCATTCCCCACCGCCGCGTCAAGCCAGTTCGCCACCTTGTACCCCGACCAGCAGATTGCCGCCATTCGTCCCGAGGCTCTAATCGCAACTGGATGACGGTTGGGGGTCAGGTCATGCAGCATCAAAATTTTATTGGCTCAGGAGCCTGTTTTATTATTCTTTAGGTATCGAATGGTGAATTCTACAATTAGTAGCGCAGCGATAACAGTAAATAAAATAATTTGGTCGTGTAGGGTCAAATCCATTCTGAACAATATTTCAGCAACCAAAAGACCACCAATCGTAACCAAAAATCTATAAAAAAAATTTCGGGCTAAGGATTTTCTATTGATGGTCATTGGCTGCATCTCCTGATGGAATTATCGGAACGGCACCAGCCGTGGGCTCATATAAATAACGCCTGGTCCGTGGATCGGTTCAGGCGTAGAGACCTCATATCCAAGCCCGGCCCCTACTACCGACCCCACAAATCCTCCTACTCGGGCACCGAGAGGAATCCCCCCCAATCAGGATCGTGCCGCCACCCGCTGCAACACAATCTGCTCCCGATCAAGCCGATACGCCGCCGTGAACAAATGCCGCAACGCCGCATAATCACGCGGCGGATACCAATCCCGGTTCAGCACAAAATCCTGCCGTTCGCGCAGCACACCCTGCTTGATCGTCACCACCTGCTCAAAATGTCCGGCATCCGTGGTA
>JAJZEG010000374.1 GCA_021828605.1 Pseudomonadota bacterium
CGGCCCCTCCACCAGCTCGGCTGGCGCCTTATCCGCCGCCACCGGCGTCGAAATTCGCGGCTATGGCGGCAATTCCGACACCGCGCGCTACCAAATCCAACTCCGCGGCGCGAAAGTCGGCTGGTCCTCGACCAATGGCGACGCGGATCGCAACGGCCTCACCGTGCTGTTCGACGGCATCCCGATGAACAACACCATCTCCCATAACGGCCAATGGGATTCCAACGAAATCCCGATCACCCAGCTGTTCAGCGGCATCAACATCACCTACGGCCCCGGCAATCCGGCGAACCGCTGGTTCGATTCGGTCGGCGGCACCATCAATTACGTCCCGGTCCAGCCCACCAAACACCCGCATTACCAAATCGGCGTGGTCTATGGCAGCCAGCAGACCGAAAACGTCCATTTCATTTTCGACACCGGCCTTCATGATGGCTGGAGTGCGGTGATCGCGGGCGGCTATGCGGGCAATAAAAGCTTCTGGAACGGCACCTCGGTCGGGCATTACAGCTTCCCCGCCCAATCACACGCGATATTCGCCAAAATCTCGAAAAATTTCACCAACGGCGCCCTCAGCTTCGGCATTTATAACGATAATAACGTCGAATATGCCGCGCGCCCCAATTTCATCCCGCTCAGCCCGATCGCGGGCGTCACCGTCACCGGCAATCCCGGCTCGCCCGAATTCAGCCAGCAAACCTCCGGCTTTTACGGCACCGGCACCCCGGCGATCTGGTTCAAACAACTCCAGGTCCGCGACACCATCTTCTACAGCAAATTCTCGGTCAATCTCTCGAAAAACATGAGCTTCCACAATAATCTCTGGTATCGCTGGGGTCACCGCGTCCATTACCGCGTCAATAATTACGGCACCAACTCACCCACCTCACTTGCCTACGCGCCCAATTCCACCAATGCCGAATATTATTTCCCCACCACCGATCAATATGGCGATAATCTCTATTTCGAATATCACCTGCCCTTCAACACGGTGAAATTCGGCGGCTACGCCATCGAACAGCGTTATGTCTCACCCTATGACGGCTATAACGCGCTCGGCGTCGGCGGCTCGACCCAGAACAACCCGGCCAGCATCCAGCGTTTCACCCTGCACACCACCTATGTCCACGCCTATATCCAGGACAGCATCCACCCGCTCGCGGGCCTGCGCATCACGCCCGGCATCGCCGAAGTGTCCTACCACACCTCGTTCCAGAACAACCTGCCCATCGGCGGCAACAACGCCATCGGCGCCGCCGACGCCTCGCGCACCTTCGTCCGCGCCGAACCCTCGGTCGGCCTGCGCTACCAGCCGGTGCCCTGGGGCGCCTTCTATGCCAGCTCCGCGCTCTCGTTCCAAAACCCCACCGATAACGCCTTCGGCGCCAATCAATCCGCCTCACCCAACATCTCGATCTTAAAACCAACCCAGGCGCGCGACTATGAAATCGGCGTCAAACTATTCAGTCACCACGTCCCTTATCTGCATCACGCCACGCTGAACCTGAATTATTTCCGCGACACCCTGACCGACGAACAAATCGCGATCTACCACACCAACATCACCACCTCGACCCAAGCCGCCGCCAATGCCGAATTGAAAGGCGTGCAAATCGCGACAACCATCGAGCCCAGCTTCCATTGGCGCCTATTCGCCAATGCCAGCTTCGATCAGAACCGCTATTTGCAATACGAAACCGGCGGCGTGCTGTTCCATAACGAGCCGATTGCCTACAACCCGAACATCCTGCTCAATCTCGGCCTCGATTACCGCACCTTCGTCGGCTCAACCCTGGTCACCATCGGCCTGCTCGACCAATATACCGGCGCCCAACATTACTTCAACAACAACACCAACAATGTGGCCGCCCGCAAACTACCGGGCTTCAACGTCGCCAATCTCGCCATCTCAGCCAACCTCCCGGTCCCGCCGACCCTGACCCACGCGATCAAAGTGCTTGAACTCTCCTTCAACATCAACAACCTGCTCGGCAACCGCTATAACGATAACGGCTACATCACCGGCGGCGGCTATTTCGGCACCAACTCGCTGGGCACCAACACCGCCAACACCATCCTGGTCCAACCCGGCGCCCCCCGCCAATTCATCGCCGCCCTCACCGCGAAGTTCTAACACGCCCGCGCCGCCATCACCGCCACAGAGTGTTTCTCATATGATGAGAAACACTCTGCTCATATTCTGGCGAGCAATTTCAATCATCTGAGTGTAATCTTGCGATTCCGCTCACATGATTATTGCTACTAGGGCGGTGATGGCGGCAGTGGTGGGTGAATCCAGGGCTTGGTCGGATATAAATCATGTTCCGCAATAACAAAGCCATTTTCAGTCAGATTGCGATTATGATGCCATGCCTTCCCCTCCAGATAATCATAAGCACTCAGACCTATGCTATCGCGCGCATTAATATCCGCCCCCGCCGCTAACAACGTCTTGATCACCGGCAGCCCCGCATAGCTTGCGGCAAACATCAAAGCGGTGCGATCATCCGGCATCGCCCGATACTCAATGCCCTCGGGCACCTTGGTTTTCGCATTAACATTCACCCCGCGCGCCAGCAACATTTTCACCGTCCGCAACTGATTATAGCGCGCCGCCTCCATCAGCAGGTTTTTGCCATAATCATTGACCACATCCACATCATTCTGCCGTGCCAACAAACACCGCAGCGCCGCCGGATACGCAACGGCGGCAAAATAGGTGGTCATCGGGATCTTTGCCTCGCGCGCCAGCGCCGCCTTGACCACCGGCAGCGGTCGATGCTCGAGAATCGCCAAAGCCAGCCGGTTAACCTTACCGGAAACCGCCCAGTTTTCCTCGTTGCCGAGATTCCATATACCAACGAACGCCGCCAGACGCGCCTGCGACTTCGACATGCTAAACACAGACTGGTCATACGTAACCAAATCATACTTCGCCCGCCGGAAATCAGCATCGATCTGTTGCGCCCGCCGATAGGTCCATAAATCGGTCGTCCCCCAGGCCTGCAACGGCAACGTATGCGGGCCAATGCCCAATTTGGTGAGGGCCGCCATCTGGCCAAACGGATAATCCGTTACGTTGGCCATGCCGCCATTGGCTGCGGGCAAAAAACTACGGGCTTGATATTGGATCGGGATCAGTGAATCAAAGAAACCAGCGTCTTGATAACTGATGATCGTGCCCTGAATGGCGGGAATTCCACTCGGACCATACAATGCGTTGATCAGCCGATATACGCTTTTGGGCAAATGCAGCTTCGGGTTCGCGCAGAAAAATACCGGCGCGGCGGTGTCGATCATCGTCACGCCGATGGCGCGATAATCGCCCTGGATCAGGCTTGGATGTTGCACCGCCAGATCACAGTTAATTGGGAAATTCATCAGCCCGCCGCTTGGCCGTACGATACCCATATAGGCCGTAAAATAATCAACCTTGCCATCAAATTGCGGCTTTTGCAGCATGACACCATCCATGGGCGGATAGCTCTCCGGCTGATGACTATACCATCGTCCGGCGATGACCTCCCGCAATAACCCATCAATCCGCCGCCGATCAGGATGCGGCAGCAATAACGCCTCATCGAGCGCGAGCGAGAGCCGAGCCACCGGCTGCGGATCGAGTGCCAGCACGGTCGCGGCAGCGCGCGGTGCCGATTGCAAATGGGTGATGGCACTATAACTGCTCCAGCCCGCCGCCCCCTCAGCACGCAAAGCAGGCAGAGCCCGCAAATAATCGATCACCCGCTTGGCCGGATGCACCGATAACGCCACATAGCGCCGATAGGCGGCAATCGCCTGCTCGATCCGCGCCGGATTAGCGGAATGCAGCCATAAAGTGGCACCCGTTACGTTCATCCCCGCCGCATCAATCTGCTCGCGATCAATTTCCGCCCGCAACCCATCGGCCAGATCAAGCCAAGCCCGCGCCCGACGCGGCGCCGATGCCAGCACAATCCGCAACACCCGAACCGCCTGCGACGCCGCATCTTCCCGGTGCGATTGCAAACTCCAATACGCATAATCATTGAGAATCCGCACCCGCAGCGCCAGACCGATCCCATCCGGCCCACAAATCAGCCGATTGATCCCCGCCTGATCGAGTGCCGAGGACGCATCAGGATAATTCGCGCCTGGATCATGCGCCAGAAACCGCGCCCGCCAACGCTGATCCGCCGCCACCAACACCGAAACCGACCCTGTGCCCAGATTAGCCCGCATCAAAGCCGAACAAGCCGGCTTCGCCTCCGCCCGCCCAACGAAGCTAACCGCCCCCAGCAGCAACGCAACCATCAGGCAAAACCGCCACGCACTCAAATATCTCATCGCAAAGGCCTCGATCAAATCGGTCGGGATGGAACCGACGCGATTATAGCCTGATCTAACCCCAATAGCGATAACATTCTTGCTCCCAAACCCCGCCCCCACCCGCAGACCAACCGTTATGCCCTCAGCGACAATCCGTAATTAATATTGACGTCCTGCTTGCCGCGTATTAGCCAATAATTTCAAAAAACACCGAATATTGGCTGACGACTACAGGAACACCAAACAATTTTACCTCGCAACAATTGCACCTCTGTAATGCTACACAAGCTAAACGTGCATCATGCCGCGTCCCCACTCACGTCGAGGAGCTTGCCGCCATCATGACCACCATCGTATCAACCAGCCTCACCACCGGCATCACCCTGACCCCAACGGGCGCCGATCAATCCCCCTTCACCCTCACCAGCACCGGCGCGATCCAACCCGGCAGCTTCAGCGCCATCGGCGTCTATGGTTCAGCCGCGTCCGGCAGCCCGCTTTATCTCCTCAATAACGGGCTGATCACGGGTGGTGTCGGCAATATCGGCGGATATGGCACAGGCCGCACCGGCGGCAATGGCGGTAATGGCGGCGTCGCGGTCGATCTAACCGGCGGCACAATCAGTAACAGCCACATCATCAGCGGCGGCACTGGCGGCAGCGGCGGCGAGGGGAGCAATCAGCTTCTGACTGGTGGCAATGGCGGCACGGGGATGGAACTTAACGCCGGATCGATCGGCAATCTGGGCACCATCAGCGGCGGCAGTGGCGGTTATGGCGGCTTTGGCACCGGCGCCCCGATCAGTGTTGCCGCCGCCGCCGTGCTCGCCTTTGGCACGAAGCCCCTGGCCGCCTATGGCGCTGGCACCCAGGGCGGCACCGGCGGCAGCGGCGGCGTGGGGATCGCGCTGAGCAATGGCATCGGGAGCAATGTCGGCATCCTCACCGGCGGCAGCGGCGGCGGTGGCGGCCACCCTGGCCTCAGCAAGATTGCCGGTCTTGGCGGCGGCGACGGTGGCGCTGGCGGCACGGCACTCATGCTCAGCGCCAGCACCCTCGGCAATGAAGGCACCATCACCGGCGGCAATGGCGGCAGCGGCAATCAAGGCGATTATGGCGGGTCGACCAATTTCGGTGGCTATGGCGGCAATGGCGGCGCGGGCGGCGTGGCCGTCACTGTAACCAGCAGCAGCCTGATCAATAACAACATCATCGCCGGTGGCAATGCTGGTAGCGGTGGCCTCGGCGGCGCTGGCATTGGCGGCTTCGGCGGTGGCGGTGCCACCGGCGGCGTCGGTGGCTATGGCGGCGCTGGCGGCAATGGCGGCGCGGGTGTCTATCTCAACGGCGCCTCGGTCACCAACACCGGCACCATCACCGGCGGCAATGGCGGCGTCGGCGGTGCGGGGGGTAGCGGCAGCACCAATGGCCGCCACGGCATCAATGGCGCAGGCGGCGTCGGCGTCTATATCGCCATCGGACAACTCACCAATGCCGGCCTGATCGAAGGCGGCCTGAACGGTTCCGGCACCCGCAGCGATGCCATCCAATTCGGCGCCAACGACAGCGCTCTGGTCGTCGAGTCCGGC
>JAJZEG010000100.1 GCA_021828605.1 Pseudomonadota bacterium
TTCTTCAACAAACTCAAACACTTCAGAGCAATTGCCACCCGATTCGAAAAGCACGACGCCAACTATATGGCTCTGGTGAAACTTGCGTCAGCTCGGATTTGGATGCGATTTATGAGTCGGTGACCTAGTGCCAAGGGCACTCGGTCCTGATAGGCGGTTGCCGGATGGTTCGGCAACCGCCTAGAGTTTTTCCACTAACTGGCGAGCGAAGCCGCCTCCATCGCGGCGACCGCGCTCATATTAACCAGACCGCGCGCGGTCACGCTGGGGACGGCGATATGCAGGGGTTTGGCTAGTCCCAGTAACAGCGGTCCGACAGTGACCGCCTCGCCGGCGGCCTTCAAAAGATTGAAGGAAATATTGGCGGAATCGATATTTGGCATAATGAGCAAATTCGCGGATCCGGTCAGGTTGCTATCGCAAACCGAGCGATCGCGGATCGGCTCGAACAAGGCAGCATCCGCGTGCATTTCACCATCGACCTCCAGGCTTGGGTCCTGCGCGCGGATCAGAGCAAGGGCGCTGCGCATTTTGCGTGCTGACGGTAAGTTAGAAGCGCCGAAATTCGAGTGCGAGAGGAGCGCGACTTTCGGAGCAATACCGAATTTACTGACCATGGCGGCGGCCAGATGGGTCATTTCAGCGATGTCCTCGGCGGTTGGATCAGGGTTTACGTGGGTGTCGCAAAAGAACAAATTGCCGCTTTGCAAAATCAACGCGGTGAGGGCCGATACCCGCTTGATCCCGGCCCGGCGCGGGATAATCGGCATTGCGTAGCGAAATTGTCGCTGCCAATCACCCAAACCACCGACAATGGCGGCGTCAACCTCGCCAATGGCGAGCAACATGCCCGCAGCGACGGTCGGTCTGCGCATGAGTTGCCGCGCGGCGGCATCGGGTGGCACGCCGCGACGGCCCACGAGGCGTTGGTAATCATCGAGCAGGCGCCGGCATAATCCAGATTCGCGCTCCAGATCGATAATGCGGAAATCCTGCTCGGGCTTCATCCGCAGCCCCAAGGCTGCGACGCGTTGCAGAATCCGGTCGGTGCGACCGACCAGATGCGGCACGCCGAGTCGATCATCAATCACGCTTTGTACTGCGCGCAGGGTGCGTTCATCCTCGCCCTCGCCGTAAACGATGCGGGTTTTGGCGGCGCGGGCGACTTCAATGACCGGACGCAGCAACTGGCCCGAGCGGAACACGAACCGCTCCAAATCGGTTAGGTACGCGTCAAAATCGGCAATCGGGCGGCGGGCGACGCCTTCATCCATCGCGGCGCGGGCGACCGCAGGGGCGATATGTAAAATCAACCGCGAATCAAAGGGTTTCGGGATGATATAGTCAGGGCCGAACATCGGTGCGTGGCCGCCATAGGCCGCAGAGACAGTGTCGGAGGCCTCGATTTGGGCGAGATTGGCAATCGCCTGCACGGCGGCGAGCTTCATCCCCTCGGTGATCGCCGAGGCGCCGACATCGAGGGCGCCGCGAAAAATGAAGGGAAAACACAGGACATTATTAACCTGGTTGGGAAAATCGCTGCGCCCGGTACACATGATCGCGTCAGGCCGCGCGGCGGTGACCAGATCGGGTAGGATTTCCGGCTCGGGATTGGCCAGAGCGAGGATGAGCGGGTTGGGTGCGAATTTATCGAGCCATTCGGGCTTGAGCACACCGGGTGCTGACAGGCCGAGAAAAATATCGGCGCCATCGAGCACATCGATGAGGTGCCGGGCGGGCGTATCGCGGGCAACGCTTGCCAGCGTTGGGTCGAGGTTCGGGCGGCCTTGATAAATCACGCCCTCAATATCGGTCATGATGATCCGATCGGGCGAGGCGCCGAGGGCGATCAGGATACGCACACAAGAAAGTGCGGCGGCCCCGGCGCCGGAACTCACGATATTGACGTCGCTGATCGATTTGCCCTGAACTTTCAGCGCATTCAGCACGGCAGCGCCGACGATAATGGCGGTGCCATGTTGATCGTCATGGAATACCGGAATGGTCATCCGCTCGCGCAGGGTTTGCTCGATGCGGAAACATTCCGGGGCTTTGATGTCTTCGAGGTTGATCCCGCCGAAACTGGGTTCGAGGGCGGCGACGATCTCGATGAATTTATCGGGGTCCGGTTCGTTTACTTCGATATCGAACGTGTCGATCCCCGCGAATTTTTTGAACAGAACCGCCTTGCCCTCCATCACCGGCTTGGCGGCGAGCGCGCCGATATTGCCGAGGCCTAATACGGCGGTGCCGTTGGTGATGACCGCGACCAGATTGCCGCGCACGGTATAATCATAGGAGGTGTCCGGGTCGTCCTTGATCGCGAGGCAGGCCGCCGCCACGCCGGGGGAGTAGGCGAGCGAGAGGTCGCGCGAGGTTTCCATGCGCTTGGTCGGGGTGATGGTGAGTTTGCCCGGTCGGGGATAGCGATGATAGTCTAGGGCTGCCTTACGGAGCGCGTCATCCATGGTTTTTTCTCCCTTGAGTTCAGCACTGCCAGCCCGGCGCGCTTGTCACTTTTCTCGCGGCATCATTATGCGCAATTATGGTACGCGGCGCCATCAGATGGGCGCGATTCAGCCGTGCTAAATTGCCAGGGATTGATCAAATGTTCCAGAGGGGAACGAAAATGCGGTCGAGAAGACTCGAACTTCCACAGGGTTTCCCCCACAAGCACCTCAAGCTTGCGCGTCTACCATTTCGCCACGACCGCATCGTGATCGACGCCCTATAGCCGATGGATCAGCACGCATCAATCAGGGGTGCTGCGATCGATGAAATCGCGTGGCGCATCAGCCCCGGTTTTACCGATTATGCCGAAGCGGTCGCGATGATGCAGGAACTGGCTGCGGACATTGCCGCGCGTCGGGCAGCCGAGACAGTGTGGCTGGTTGAACATAAGCCGATTTACACCGGGGGCACTTCGGCGCGCGAGACTGATTTGTTGGGGACCAACGCGATACCGGCAGCGCGCACCGGGCGCGGTGGGCAATGGACCTATCATGGGCCTGGCCAGCGAATCGGTTATGTGATGCTCGATTTGAACCGCGCGCACGGCACAGTGCCCGCACGGGATGTGCGTTGTTTTGTCGCGGGGCTGGAGCGTTGGCTGATCCTGACCCTGGCGCAATTTGGGATCGAGGGTGAAACCCGCGATGGGCGGGTGGGGATTTGGGTGCGCGATCCGGTGCGTCGCACCGAAAATAAGATTGCGGCGATTGGCGTGCGGGTGTCGCGCTGGGTCAGCTATCATGGGATTGCGCTGAATGTGGCGCCGAATTTAGACCATTACCAAGGGATTATCCCATGCGGCATCAGCGAGCATGGCGTCACTTCGATGGCCGCATCTGGGGTTGGCGCGAGCATGGCGGAGATTGATGCCGCTTTGCACGAACAGTTTTTTCGGGTGTTCGGCACGGATCGCTAAAAATCAAGCCAACCGTTCGGTCGCGCGACCCTTGCAAAAAACGCAGAACTAGGACAGGTGCGCTCACTCGTATCACTGCTTATTATCTCTATCGCTATGAGTGTATCGAATATCAACGCGCCCCCCCAGGCCGATCATGATCGCACCGACTTGCTGCTGTTGCTGCATGATGTCGCGCGACTCATTCGTATTGAGACTGATCGCCGTGCCCGGGCGCAAGGCATGACCCGGGCGCAATGGATTATGCTGCTCAAATTATCCCGACATCCTGGCCTGTCGCAAAAAGATTTGGCCGAGTTGCTGGAAGTGGAGCCGATGACCGTGGCGCGTCTTACAGATCGTCTGGCCGGGCGCGGGCTGGTCGAGCGGCGGGCCGATCCGGCGGACCGGCGGATTTGGCGCTTGCATTTGCGCGAGCAGGCAGCACCTTTGATCCAACAAATCCAAACTGAACGCTCAGCCATTGCGGCGCTGGTCACTCGTGATTTACCGCCATCGCTGCGCCATGCCACCGAGTGCGCCTTGTTGCACATTAAAGGAAGTCTTTGCGCGACCCTGCATGCTGACGATCATCCGGATCGGCATCCCCAACCCTCTTTCACCACGCGACCGCCGCATTCGTCGGCAACGGAGATCGACTAATGTCCCAATCCCCCCCCCTAACCGCAGGCACCGCTCGCGAAGCACCGGATCGCCAAGCACCGGCAAACGAGCCGGTTGCGCAATCGCGCCGGCAATCGCGGATCCTGCGCCCGGCTCTTATGGTTGGCGGGGTGGTGCTGATTTTGCTTGCCGTGCTGCTTTATTGGCTATTCAGCGGTGGGTCGGTGTCGGTGACCGATAGCTATGTCAAGGCTCAGCGAGTCGCGCTCTCGACCGATGTGTCGGGCTTGGTAACCAAAGTCGCGGTCAAGGATCATCAACGGGTCGCCAAGGGTCAGATCTTGTTTGAACTTGACCCCGCGCAATTCGCTATCGCGGTCACGCGAGCGCGGGCGCGGCTTGCCGAGGTCGAGCAAAAAGTTGAAGCGGCGAAGCATGGGTATGGCGCTCAGATTGCTAAAATTGAGGCGCAAAAAGCGGTGGTGGCCAATGATCGGATCAATTTCCGCAGCTATGCCGCACTGATCGGCAATGGTGGCGTGACCCGCACGGCCTATAATAGTGCCAAATATAAGTTAAAGACCGATGAAGCCACGCTCGATGCCATGACCGCTCAATCCGGGGTCGATTTGGCGCAGCTTTCAGGAAATCCGCATATTGCGGTGGCGAAAACCCCGCAATATCAGCAGGCGCGCGCTGCGTTGGAGCTGGCGCAACTTAACGCGACGCACGCGGTTGTGCGCGCACCGTTCGCCGGCATTGTGACGCAAACGGCGAAATTGCAGCCAGGCATGTTTCTGCCCGCCGGCACGGCGGCATTCGGACTGGTTTCGGCCAAGGATGTTTGGGTGCGCAGCCAGCCCAAGGAAACCCAACTGACCTGGGTGCGAACCGGGGACCATGTGCGGATTCATGTGGACACCTATCCCGGAAAAATCTGGCACGGGGTGGTGGGGAGCATTTCACCGGCGAGCGGTTCGAGCTTTTCGCTGCTGCCCGCGCAAAACTCGTCCGGCAATTGGGTGAAGGTGGTGCAACGGATTCCGGTGCATATCAAAATTACCAGCGGGCCGAAAAACCTGCCGCTGCGCAATGGCATGAGTGCGGAGATTAGCATCCTGACCGGGCATAAACGCTCGCTCAGCCAGTTGTTCTGAGCCGCGACATGGCTGGCGAATCCGCGTCATCCGGCCCCGAAGTGATGCGGGTCGAGGGGTTGCAGCGTGTGGTCATCACGGTTGGCTGCATGATCGGCACGCTGATGCAGGCGTTGGATGCGACGATTGCCAATGTTTCGTTGCCCTATATGCAGGGGTCGCTGTCGGCCTCGTATGATGAAATCACTTGGGTGCTCACCTCCTATGTGATTGCCGCCGCAATTATGACCGCGCCGGTGGGATGGCTTGCGGCACGGTTTGGGCGCAAAAATATTTTTCTGGTGTCCCTGATCGGCTTTACCGTCGCATCGATGATGTGCGGCATTGCCACCTCGCTTGGCGAAATGGTTGCCGATCGCCTGCTCCAAGGGGTGTTTGGTGCTGCATTGGTTCCGCTCAGCCAGTCAACCATGCTCGATATTTATCCGGTCGAAAAACGCGGCTCGGCGATGGCGATTTGGGGCATCGGGGTGATGATTGGCCCGATTCTTGGGCCGACATTGGGCGGGTATCTGACCTATTTTTACAACTGGCGTTATGTGTTTTTTGTCAATTTGCCGTTCGGCATCGCGGCAACGCTCGCATTGGCGTTTTTTATGCCCAAACGGGCGAAACGCCCGAGTTCGGGTAGTTTTGACTGGATTGGATTCGCGACATTGTCGCTGTTTCTAGCCGGGCTGCAAATCATGCTTGATCGCGGTCAGGAAAAAGATTGGTTTTCGTCACCGGAAATTATCACCTATGCGGTGGTCGCGGTGATCGGTTTGTACCTGTTCATCGTGCATATGTTTACCGCGAAAAACCCGTTCATCCCGCGCGCGATTTTCAAGGACCGCAATCTCAACGCGTCGTTGATCACCATGTTCGCGGTTGGGTCGGTGCTGCTGTCATCGGCAACCCTGATGCCGCCCTTCCTCGAACGGCTCGGCAATTATCCGGTGGAAGCCGCGGGATTGGTAATGGCCCCGCGCGGCCTCGGCACCATGGCGGCGATGATGATCGCGGGGCGCTTGTCCAACCGGGTTGATCCGCGCTGGTTGATGTTTTTAGGCTTCATGATGTTGCTGGTTTCGTTCGATATGATGACGAATTGGCTGCCAAGCTCGCCGCGATCCTATATTTTGGAAACCATTATTGTGCAGGGTGCGGGACTTGGCTTTGTGTTTACCCCGCTGCAGGTGGTGGCGTTTTACACGCTCAATCCGGCTTTGCGCACCCAGGGCACCTCGATTCTGAGTTTGATGCGTAATGTCGGGATGGCGGTGGGCATCGCCATCACCGAGGCTTTCCAGGTGCAAATGGCGCAAGTTTCTCATGCAAGCCTGTCCAATTTGATCACCCCTTTCAACCGCGCGCTCCAAACCGGCGGGGCGGTGCAACGTTATCTGGACCCAAGAACGCCGCATGGGGCCGCCATGCTCGCTTCGATGATTAATCAGCAATCACAAATCATTTCATATCTCGACGCGTTCAAATTCATGATGTTCATTAGCGTTCCTGCCGCATTCTGCCTGCTCTTGATGCGCCGCCCGCCTCGGTTTAACGGAGCACCGGCGGAGAAACATGAAATGGCGGTTATGGAATGACAACGATTGATCAGACGGATGATGCTGCGGGCAAGGCGCTCCCCGTGTTTTTTTTCGAGGATTTCCGGCCAGGACAAATTGCGACCAGCGGCTCGGTGCTGATTACCGAAGCCGATATTATTCGTTTTGCCACCGAGTTTGACCCGCAACCGATGCATACCGACCCGCAAGTGGCGCAGATGATTACCAACGGGCTGATCGCAAGCGGTTGGCACACAGCCAGCGTGACCATGCGGCTGCTGATTACCGGCCGCGGTTATCGTCCTGCGCCGGGAACACTTGGCCTTGGGTTTGAAAATCTGCGCTGGCATCAACCGGTGCGCCCGGGCGATTCGCTGCATTTACAGATTGAGTTGCTCACCACGCGCGGCAGCGAAAGCAAACCCGACCGCGGCATTATCACGTCGCGATTCACCACCTTCAACCAGCGTAATGAAGTGGTGCAATCAATGACCAGCAGCGCCATTGTTCCGCGCCGCCCGCAACAGCGTTAATAGCGGGCGCACGCCGCTCAATCACGGGCATGATCCAAATCCGCCAGGCGGCCAAGGCCGCTATCGATCACTGCCGCCATCTGTCCATCGGTGAGCCGAGGTGTTGCCGAAAATAACGCAACGTCGCCACATCGCAGCACGATTCGGGTATCATTACCGCGGTTGATTTCTAGGATATCGCCAACTTCAAGCTGCAAAATTCGTTCGAGCTGCACCGTCTGCTCATCGAGCACGGCTTCGATACTCATCTCGGTTTGACGCAGTCCGTCCGCCAAATGAGCCTCCCAAATCCGATCCCGCCCGAATTTTTCACCCATAAATTGTTGCAGCAACAAATCACGGACCGGCTCCAGCGTGGCGAAGGGCAAAATCATGGTGACCTGCCCGACCCGCTCCTCGATGCGCACGCGCATCACCACATTGAGCCCCGAGCCGGTGACCGGGCCGATCGCTGCAAAGCGCGGATCGTTTTCAATACGATCAACCTTGAACCGAGCCTCGGCCAACGGGGCAAAACTCGCGGTCAAATTGCGCAAAATCAGCTTGGCGACGCGATCCGCAATATTAGATTCAATAAGCGTAAATCCGCCAGATTTCGGTGTGGCGTTGCTGTCCGAATGGCGCCCACCCAACATCACTTCAACCAAATGCTGCACAAAAGCCGCATCAAAGGCGAGCAACGCCAAATTATCCCAATCCAAGGCGCGAAACACGATCAAAAGATGTTGCTGGGCGACCTGCTCCAAACAGGTTGACAGGCGGACCGATCGCAATGACACCAGCTCAACATCCGCTGTAACCTGCATCAGATTGCGCAAATCATTCGCGAATATGCGCGTCAGACGATCAAAGACGATCTCGGCCATCGGCAAACGCTCATAAGACACCTTGTTTTGATCGACCAAGGCCGCAATCGTGACCCGCACCGGTGCGTCCGACCCGACAAAAGGCTCATCGTCGCCGCCACTGATCGGCAGATCGTTGTTGCGCGACGATTTGCTCATTGGATGATCAAGGCCTCGAACAGAACCCGTCGTAATTTCACCGGAGCCAGCAACAGGCGCAGGCGAGACTGAATTCCGGTTCGCAAAGCGGCGGTCCCTGCCCTGCCCTGCAAGGATTGCGGCGTTTCCGAGCGCAGGAATGTTTGTACCACATCAACGATTTCCGGCATGCGTGCCGTGATCGGCTTGATTTTGGTGTGGTCGGGAAAGGCCAAGCTGATTTTTAGTTTAATATAGGAGGTCGACCCCCCATCGGTGTTCAGATTCGCAACGATTTGGGGAACGCGCACAAACACATCCATCCGTGGGACCACTTTATGCACGGGTTTTGCCGGGTGGTGCAGAATGCCGGAATAAACCAATCCAGCACCACCGAGTGCAGCGAGGATCGCTAACCCTCCTGCACCGATGATCAGTTTTTTACCCAACGTCGATTTAGCCGGAGGCGCCTCACTGGCCGGAACCTCTGTTGTCGCCGATTTTGCCATTAAAAATCCTTTCTCACCGCGAGCAATCCGGCAGTTTCATCAGAGAACTGGGCCGCGATATACAGACCATGGAGGATTATTCTTAAGTTTCAGTAAACGGGTGGGGCAAAAAATTCTGGTCACCGATCGATTTAATCGGTGGATCGAAATGAAATATTAACCATTATCGTTGATGGTTTGGGTAAGTTCACATTGAGGACGAGCGAGAGTTTATGCAAAATACCACATCGATCATTCTATCACGCATGACCACCGCATCACGGCAGATTGATGTGATTGCCAATAACATCGCGAACGTCTCAACGCCGGGTTATCAGGCGCTTCACGTAAAATCCGCGAGTTGGACTGATCAAATGCGCCGTGTCCACGCGCCACCCGGTGCCGGCACAGTATCCTACACCTACTCACCGGGCACCTGGCGGAGTGAGCGCGCGGGACCGCTTAAAGTAACGGGTAACCCGCTTGATTTGGCGGTGACCGGTGATGGGTATTTTACCGTCAAAACCAATCAAGGTGTCCGGCTCACGCGTGATGGATCGTTCACCTTGCTCGCCAATGGCACGATTGGCACCATCAATGGGCAGCCGGTGTTAGATGGTGGCGGCTCGCCCATTCAAGTGCCCGCCCATGGCGGCCCACTCACCGTTGCTGCGGATGGCACCGTGAGCGACCAGACCGGCGTGCTGGGAAAAATTGCCGTGGTGAAGGTTAATAATCCGTCAAATTTGGTCTCGGCTGGTGGCGGTTTATTGCAGCCCAACGGTCCAACCCAGCCGGTCACCAATCCTGCCATTGTCCAAGGCGCGATCGAGGGCTCGAACGTGCAGCCGGTTGTTGAAATCACCCGAATGATGCGGGCAAGCCAAAATTTTCAAATGCTCGCTCAATTTATCAGTGCGGAGCAATCGCGCAGTCAAACCGCGATCAGCCAACTGCTTGGCCCGGCTAACAGCTAACCCACAAAGGATTATCATTCATGCGCGCTCTTGATGTTGCTGCGACCGGCATGCAGGCCCAGCAAACCAATGTTCAAGTCATCGCCAATAATATCGCGAATATGACAACGACGGGCTTCAAACGGAGCCGTGTCGAATTCCAGGATTTGCTCTATCAGGATTTGGCCCGCCCGGGCTCTAATAGTTCGGCGGCAGGGACGATTATCCCGACGGGGACTCAGATTGGCCTGGGTGTGCGCACCGCTGGCGTGTATCGGATCGACCAGCAGGGCAACCTGCAACAGACCTCGAATTCACTCGACCTCGCCATTTCTGGTAATGGCTGGTTTCAAGTCACACTCCCGTCGGGTCAAACAGCCTATACGCGGGATGGCACCTTTGCCCTGGCTCCCGATGGCACGATTGTGACCAGCGCCGGGTTTGTGGTGCAACCAGGGATCCAAATCCCGACCAATGCCACCAACGTGACCATCAATGCCTCGGGGCAGGTGCAAGTTTCGATTTCCGGCCAAACAGCACCGCAAACGGTTGGTCAGTTACAGCTCGCAACCTTCCCGAACGATGCGGGCCTGGCGGCGCAAGGCGGGAATTTGTTTGTCCAGACCGCGGCCTCCGGCGACCCGGTAACCGGGGTTCCCAGCGCCCCTGGATTTGGTCAGGTCATGCAAGGGTTTGTTGAAAACTCAAACGTCAATGTCGTGAGCGAAATTACCGATCTGATCACCGCGCAACGGGCCTATGAAATGAATAGCCAGGTGATCACGACCGCCAATCAAATGATGTCAACACTGACGCATTTGTAATATCATGAGCAATTTCAAGCGAATATCGCTGCTGATTATCCTTGTTATGATCGGCAATTTAGCCTTCGGGGCTAACGCCGATGCGCTGCCCTCGGGGTTTGTGATCATCAATCGGGCAGTGGTGAAATTGCGCGATTTATTTCCAAACGCTGGCCCATTGGGAAATCAATCGATTGGTCCGGCGCCGTTGCCCGGCCAACAAATCGTGGTTCCGGCGGCACAACGCGCGGTTATTGCGGCGCGGTTCCATTTTGTTCCCAAAACGCCACCGCACGACGCGGTTGTGATCCGGCGTTCGGGCCAGGCGGTTTCGAACGCTGCCTTGCGCAGTGCGCTGGCCCCGGCGTTGGCGGCAGCGGGCGCGCCACGACGTCCGGTGATTATGCTGATTAACACCCAAAGCCCGATGATCCCGCCTGGAACAAACCCGGTGATCACCACAGCGGACCTGCATTTCAACGCAACAACCCATAATTTTTCGGCCCTTCTGGTGGTGACTGCGCCGGGAATGGGCTCTGAGCCGGTTACCGTTGATGGATTGGCCCTGCCGAGTGTTTCGGTGGTGATCGCATCTCACACGTTGCAACCGGGCGAAATCCTGACGGTGGCCGATATCCGGCAGGCGCGGGTGCCCCAATCCAACCTTCCCGCGCGACCCGTGCGCAGGGTCGCGACCGCGATCGGTCAGCAGGTTCAGCGTGAAATCAACATGAACGAGCCTTTGCCGCGCCACGCGCTCGCCAGTCCGATATTGGTGCGTAAAGGGGCCTTGGTGGAGTTGGTCGTGCATTTACCGGGGATGACCATTTCTGCGCGGGGCGTTGCTCTCGCCGCCGGCGCGTTCGGCGATGTGATTGCCGTGCTCAATCCAAACTCGCAGGCAGTGCTGCAAGCGATTGTGCGCGGTTCCGATCGGGCCGAGGTGGTGCCCGGCACGGTCACCACGCCCCATCGGGCTAACCCCTATTTTCACCCCGCAGGTTATTAATGATGTCGCGTTCTGCACGTGTATTCAGAGGGTTGTTCATGATCATGGTGAGTGCGCCGCTCAGCGGGTGCGGCATATTTGCCAATCTCGCTGATGTTGGCCATCCGCCGCCGATGACCCGAATCACCAACCCAACCACCCAACCGAGCTGGCGCCCGGTCAGCATGCCCATGCCAGCCAGCCACAAGGTGCCCGCGGCGCCCGATAGTTTGTGGCGGCGCGGCGCCCGGGCTTTTTTCAAGGACCAGCGGGCATCGCGCGTGGGTGATATCATCACGGTTCTGGTCAACATCAATGACGGCGCGACCCTGAAGGATCAAACCACGCTCGCGCGCACCGGCTCGGAATCACTCGGGGTTCCGAATTTATTCGGCTTGGAGGCGATGATCCCGCATGTGTTGGGTAAGGCGGTAAGTCCCTCGAGCCTGGTTTCGGTATCGGGGGCCGGCAATTCAACCGGTAACGGCCAAATCCAACGCAATGAATCGGTGACGCTGTCGCTTGCCGGTGAAATTACCCAGGTGCTGCCCAATGGCAATCTGGTGGTGGTGGCTAGGCAGGAGATGCGGGTCAACAGCGAGTTACAGGTGCTCACGGTGCAAGGCATTTGCCGCCCGCAAGATATTGGCAGTGGCAATACCATCGCCGCCGATCAACTCGCCGAAGCCCGCATTTCCTATGGCGGTCGCGGCGAGTTGATTAACGAACAATCACCGCGCGTCGGTCAGCAGGTTCTTGATGACATCATCCCGTTTTGATGTTGCCTTTGCGCTGCCCACTCGCCCGGCCCTATCGGGAGCGCGTTTCATAATGCGGCGAGGCAAAGACCACGCTCGGTTTGACGAACGGCGGCGACCCGCGCCCCCGCATCGCCCGACGCCATCACGATATCACCTTGCGCCATCAAATCGCCCGCTTCGGTAAAATATCCTGCCTGGTCAAGCAGATCGAACGTGTCACTGCCCGAACGGTAATGCCAAAGGGTAAAGCCATTGGCATAGGCCAGGACCGAAAGATTGCGCAGAGAAAAAGCCATGATGAAACTCCTGAATAAAGGTTGGGTTTGGACGCCGTGGAAATGGCGGAAAATTATAGGATTTTACTCCTATTTCTCAGCAAAATAAAAGGCGGTCCGGTACTCTGTGCTTGCGATAGCGGGCGGCTCTCTGCGCGATAAACTGACATTGGTCTCATATTTTTCGTCCCCTCTCTGGCTCGCACTCGAAAAGAACATAACAAGAACATACATATCAGAGGTTGTGTTTTGCGCAAGCGAAATCGGAACATTTTCCTAAATATTTTCTCTCAACCCAGAGAAATCCCTAGGCATAAATAAGAATTGCTGTAGAAACAGTGAAATGCGGCACGATGATCTATGGCGCGCGATCGACATATTGGCAGCCGAGCGCGGGCTCTCCACCTCGGGTCTTGCCCGTGCGGCGGGGCTCGATCCCACCAGTTTTAACCCGTCCAAACGTCGCGCGCGCAACGGTTTGCCGCGTTGGCCCTCCACCGAAAGTGTTGCGAAAGTCCTGGCCGCCGCCTCAATTTCTCTGGATAGTTTCGCCGCCCTGGTAGCGGGAGCCCGCGCACTCGGCCCGCGAATGGCCGAAAAAACTGCGCGTAAAATCCCGGTCATTGGCGTCGCTCAGGCCGGGCAAGATGGGTATTTCGATGATGCGGGCTATCCGGTCGGCGGCAGTTGGGATCAGGTCGATTTACCGCAAAACGCCGATCCAAACGCTTATGGGCTGCGCATTAGCGGCAATTCGATGGAGCCGGTTTATCGCGCCGGTGATATTGTGATCGTGGCGCCTCACGCCACGGCGCGCCTTAATGATCGGGTGGTTGCGCGCACCCGCTCGGGCGAGGTGATGGCAAAAATACTGCTCCGCCGCACCGCCACCGAGATTGAACTGGCAAGTTTCAATCCAGATCATCCGTTGCGCCCCCTTGCTCTCGCTGAGCTGGCGTCGCTGCACCGCATCCTGTGGGTAAGCCAGTAGCCCCCCTTCCGCCGGAAGCGGCGTCAAGCTATGACGCACCCATGCAATTACCGGGGCGGCATCTTCTTGGAATCGAAGGGCTTCATCCGGCAATTATTAACAATTTGCTTGATCTCGCGGAAAACTACGCTTTGCTTAATCGGTCGGGCAAAACCCGGCGTGACGTGTTGCGTGGGCGCACGTTAATCAATTTGTTCTTCGAGGATAGCACCCGCACCCGGACCAGCTTTGAGCTTGCCGGTAAGCGCCTGGGCGCCGACGTGATCAATATGTCAGTGTCCAACTCCTCGGTCAGCAAGGGTGAAACCCTGCTCGATACCGCCGCCACCTTGAACGCGATGAATTGCGACCTGTTGGTGGTGCGGCATAAATCGTCAGGCGCGCCGGCGTTGCTGGCTCAGAAGGTTGATGCCGCCGTGATCAATGCCGGTGACGGGATGCATGAACATCCGACCCAAGCCTTGCTCGATGCCCTGACCATCCGGCGCCACAAAGGACGGCTTGAGGGGCTGACCATCGCGATTTGCGGCGATATTGCTCATTCCCGCGTCGCCCGGTCGAATATTTTGCTCCTCACCACCATGGGATGCAGCATCCGGGTGGTCGGCCCGCCGGTGCTGATCCCGCCCGGCATCGAACAATTTGGGGTGTCGATCCATCACCATATGGAAACCGGGCTGCGCGATGCTGACATCGTGATGGCGCTGCGGTTGCAAACCGAGCGGATGAACGGCACCGGACCCGGCGGCGGCTTGATCCCGAGTGCGCGGGAGTTTTTCACCTTCTATGGGCTGGATGCCGAAAAGCTCGCTTTCGCCAAGCCGGATGCGCTGGTGATGCATCCGGGGCCAATGAATCGCGGCGTAGAGATCGCCAGCCAACTCGCTGATGATCCGACTCGCTCGGTGATTCGCGAGCAGGTTGAGATGGGGGTCGCGGTGCGGATGGCCGTGCTCGATTTGTTAGCGCGAACGGCGACGCGCAATGTCTGAATATACGCTGATTAGCAACGCCCGGATCATCGACCCGGCATCGGCTCACGACGCGCAAGGCGATTTGCTGATCCATAACACCCAAATCGCTGATTTCGGCGCGACCCTTCACCCCCCGGAAGGAACGGCGCGCATCGATGGCACCGGTTTCATCCTTTGCCCCGGCCTCGTTGATATCCGGGCCTCACTCGGTGAGCCCGGTTTTGAATATCGTGAGACCATCGCTTCGGCGGCCATCGCGGCCTCTGCCGGCGGGATCACCACCCTCGCCGTGCTCCCCGATAACGCGCCGCCGAGTGATGACGCCGCCATCGTGCGCGCGCTGGCGAGTGCCGGTGATGCCACCAAGCGCATTACCATCCGGCCCTATGGCGCGGCGACACGAGGCTGTCGTGGCGACTCAATCGCGGAATATGGATTGCTCGCGCAAGCCGGGGCGATTGCCTTCACCGATGGCAGCCGCGCGATCGGTCCCGCTGCGCTGATGCGTCGCGCGCTCGCTTACGCCAAAGGGTTTAACGCGATGATCGTGCAGCATCCCGAGGAGCCTTCCTTCGCGGGCGGTGCGGCGACCGAAGGGGCGCGGGCGACATTGATGGGTCTGCCCGGGATTCCGGCCTGCGCCGAATCGCTGATGGTCGCGCGCGATTTGCGTCTGGCCGAACTCACCGGCGGGGCGATCCATTTCGCCCATATTTCGACCGGCGAGTCACTCGATTTAATCCGTCGCGGCAAAGCGTCCGGCCTGCGCGTCACCTGCGACACGGCGCCGCCCTATTTTGATTTGAACGAAACCGCGATTGGCGATTTTCGCAGCTTCGCCAAACTTTCGCCGCCATTGCGCCCCGAGGCCGACCGGATCGCGGTGCGTGACGCGTTAGCCGATGGCACCATCGATGCCATTGCGTCTGATCATCAGCCGCGCGACGCCGATGATAAACGCCTGCCTTTCGCCGAAGCCGCGCCGGGCGGTGCAGGCCTTGCCACCTTGCTCGCGATCACGCTGGCACAGGTGCAAAACCAAGCGCTTTCACTGCACGCAGCCTTGGCCCTCCTGACCAACCGCCCCGCCGCCTTGTTCGGGCTTGATCGTGCGGATGGCGCGGGGCGGATTATGCGCGGCGGTCGGGCGGATTTGTGCCTGTTCGCCCTGGATCGCTCTTGGCGCATCGAAGCCGGGGCACTGCCGGGCAAGGCGCAAAATACCCCGTTCGATGGCCGCGCGGTTGAGGGATTGGTAATCGGCACCTGGAAATCAGGCGCTAGGGTGTTTGGATGATTGACCTCGGGGCTGCTGTTTTGGGCTACGCGCTCGGCGCGATCCCGTTTGGACTGCTGCTCACCCGGGCGGCGGGGTTGGGCGATATTCGGGCCATCGGCTCGGGTAATATTGGCGCGACCAATGTCTTGCGCACCGGGCGTAAAAGCCTCGCGGCGCTGACGCTGTTGCTCGATGGCGGCAAAGGGGTTGCCGCGGTGTTGATTATTGCGGCGCTAACCCATCGACCGAGTGCGATCGCGCTCGCGGGCCTGTTCGTGGTGTTGGGTCACTTATTTCCAATCTGGCTGCGCTTCAAAGGCGGCAAAGGGGTCGCGACCGGGCTTGGCGTGCTGCTCGCTTTTTCACTCCCGGTGGGTCTGGCCGCTTGTGCGCTTTGGCTGATTTACGCGGTTTGGAAAAAAATATCATCGCTCGCCGCCTTAATGGCCTTTGCGATGGCGCCGATCCTGGCCTTCATCGCGCAACTGCCCTCCGCCAAAATTATCGCCATTTTGCTCATTAGCGGGCTTATTTTCATTAAACATCGCGCCAATATCGCCCGGTTGCGCGCCGGCACGGAACCGCGCATAAACCTCAGGTAGTGTCCGATCCTATTTCACAACTTCGATTAATCCGCACCGATGGCGTCGGCCCGCAAACCTATCGGCGGTTGATGGCGCGGTTTCGCACCGCACCGGCGGCGCTAGACGCCTTGCCGGGGATTGCGCGCCAGGCCGGTCGAGCCAAACCGCCGGTCATTCCGAGTATCGCGCAAGCGCGGGCAGAGCTTGATCGGCATGCGGCCCTGGGCGCGACGCCGGTTTTTTTGGGCGACACGCTCTATCCGGCGCTATTGGCTGAATTGCCCGATGCGCCGCCGATGATTGCCGTGCATGGCGATGTGTCGATCCTGAACCAACCGATGATTGCCATCATCGGGGCGCGCAACGCCTCGGTGAATGGTCGGCGTATTGCCGAGACCTTGGCCGATGATTTGACCCAAGCCGGGTTTTTGGTGGTCTCCGGGCTGGCGCGCGGGATTGATGGTGCGGCACATCGTGGGGCGTTGCGCTCAGGGCGCACGGTTGCGGCGATCGCTGGCGGGATGGATAAAATCTACCCGCCTGAGCATGCGCAACTCCAAGCCCAGATCGCCGAACATGGCGCGGTGATTGCCGAGTCGCCACCCGGCACCCCCCCAATGGCGCGGCACTTTCCCAAGCGCAACCGGATCATTGCCGGGCTCACTTTCGGCGTGGTGGTGATCGAGGCGGCGTTGCGCTCGGGCAGCCTGATTACCGCGCGGATGGCGCTTGATTATCACCGCGAATTATTCGCCGTTCCCGGTTCGCCAATCGATGGGCGCTGCCAGGGCAGCAATGATTTGCTGCGCCAAGGCGCGCATTTCACCGAAAGTTTACAGGACATAATGGATAATTTGCCCGCGCATTATCAGCCGTCCGCCAATTATCGCGACAAA
Organism: Pseudomonadota bacterium; assembly: GCA_021828605.1. Next base: position 17,246 of record JAJZEG010000100.1, read on the forward strand.
TCGCGCGGCAAAGCGCTGATCGAGATGGCGGAGCCTCCGACACCGGTCGAGTGCAGCCCGGCGGTGCGTCGCACAATGCAGGACCAGGTGACCGCCTTGCTCAGCGCCAGCCCGATGCAGGTTGACGAGATCGCCCGGCGCTGTCACTTCTCCGCCGCCGCTTTATCAGCCGCGCTGATGGAGTTGGAACTCATCGGACAGATCGAAGCCCTGCCGGGAAACCGAGTCGGTCTGATTGTCCCGGCTTAAGGGTTCAGGTCTGAGCGATGTGACCCGACCATCGGAGCATTATTTGACAGGAACCGTCAGGGCGTTGAACATCAAAGCGCAAAATATACAGGTCTCATGAACGCCATCGTTGTTGTCGAATCACCAGCTAAAGCCAAGACGATCAATAAATATCTCGGAGGCGGCTATACCGTACTGGCCTCGTTCGGCCATGTGCGCGACCTGCCAGCCAAGGATGGATCGGTGGTGCCCGAGCAGGATTTCGCTATGTCCTGGGAGGCCGATGATCGGGGTGAGAAGCAAATTTCCGCGATCGCCAAGGCGCTTAAAGGTGCCGATACCCTCTATTTAGCGACTGACCCTGATCGTGAGGGTGAAGCGATTTCCTGGCATGTCCGCGCCATGCTTGATCAACGTCACGCGCTCAAAGGCGTGAATGTTCAGCGCATCACCTTCAACGAGATCACCAAATCGGCGATCCAGGCGGCGATCAAGGCCCCGCGCGATCTCGATACGCCGCTGATTGAGGCCTATTTGGCGCGTCGCGCGCTCGATTATCTGGTCGGCTTTACCCTCTCGCCGGTGCTGTGGCGCAAATTGCCCGGCAGTCGCAGTGCAGGCCGGGTGCAATCCGTGGCGCTGCGGCTGATTTGTGAGCGCGAAGCCGAGGTCGAGGTGTTTCGGGCGCGCGAATATTGGACGGTTGGTGCTGAGTTCCACACGCCCAGCGGCTTGCCCTTCACCGCGCGGCTAACCCATTTGGCTGCGAAAAAACTTGATCAGTTTGATTTGCCCAATGCCGAGACCGCGCATGCGGCGCAAGCGGTTATTTTGCGCGGCGAGTTTTCGGTCGCGACCATCGAGAAAAAGCGGGTTCGCCGCCATCCCAACCCGCCTTTCACCACCTCGACTTTGCAACAGGACGCGTCGCGCAAGCTTGGCTTATCGGCGCAGCAAATCATGCGCCTCGCCCAGCAGCTTTATGAAGGTGTTGAAATTGGCGGCGAAACCGTTGGCCTGATCACCTATATGCGGACCGATGGCGTGCAGATGGCGGGCGAAGCGATCAGCGCGGCGCGGGCTCAGGTTAAATCAGCGTTTGGGCTGGATTATTTGCCCGCAGCACCCCGGGTTTATCAATCCAAGGCCAAAAATGCGCAGGAAGCGCACGAGGCGATCCGCCCCACCGATTTTTCACGCACGCCCGATCAGGTGGCGCGCGCGCTGAATAGTGAGCAGACGCGGCTTTATGAGTTGATTTACAAGCGCGCTTTGGCCTCGCAAATGCAATCAGCGGAACTGGATCAGACCAGCGTTGATTTGAGCGATGGCGCAGACACCATCATGCGCGCCAATGGCTCGATCCTGGCATTTGACGGGTTTTTGAAACTTTATCGCGAAGGCCTTGATGAGGCCGCTGAGGACGATGAAAGCAAATTGCTGCCGCCAATGACCAAAGGCGACCCGCTGCGCACCGGCGCGATCAAGCCGGAGCAACATTTCACCCAGCCGCCGCCGCGCTATTCGGAAGCGACCTTGGTGAAAAAAATGGAGGAATTGGGGATCGGCCGCCCTTCCACCTATGCCTCGATCCTGTCGGTGCTGCGTGACCGCAATTATGTGCGCATGGATGCGCGCCGCTTTATCCCCGAAGATCGCGGGCGGTTGGTGACGGCGTTTCTGACTTCATTTTTCGGGCGCTATGTTGATACCGGGTTTACCGCCGGGCTGGAGCAAAAGCTCGACGAAATTTCCGCCGGCGCCGCTGACTGGCGGGCGGTGTTGCGGGATTTCTGGACCGATTTTTCGGGTGCGGTGGAACAGACGCGCGAACTCAAAGTGTCGGACGTGATTGATGCGCTCGACGAGGATTTGGGACCGCATTTTTTCCCGGCGCGTGCGGATGGCAGCGACCCCCGGGTTTGCCAAGCCTGCGGCAATGGTCGGCTAGGGCTGAAATTGGGTCGGCATGGTGCGTTCATCGGCTGCTCGAACTATCCCGAATGCCGCTATACCGGGCGACTGGCGATTGATGGCGGTGGCGAGGATGGTGATACGCTGCGCGATGGTATGCGCCTGCTCGGCGAAGATCCGAACGGGGTGCCGGTCACGCTGCGGCGCGGGCCGTACGGGCTTTATGTCCAGTTGGGCGAGCCTGACCCTGAGGATAAAAAATCAAAACCGCGCCGGACCTCATTGCCCAAAGGGGTTGATGGCGAAACGCTCGCCCTCGAACAGGCCCTTGGTCTGCTGTCACTGCCCCGGGTGATTGGCGCGCATCCGGTGACCGGACAGGAGATCGAAGCCGGGATCGGGCGGTTCGGGCCTTATGTGAAAATGGGGCCGCTTTTTGCCTCGCTCGATAAAGATGATGACGTGCTGAGCATCGGGATCAACCGCGCCGTTGATGCGATTGCGAAAAAACAAGACGGCATGCGCGATTTGGGCGCCCATCCCAAGGATAATAGCCCGGTGCTGATCCGCAAAGGTCGGTTCGGGCTGTATGCGCAGCACGGCAAGCTGATTGCGAATTTGCCGCGCGGTGTGGCCATTGAGGATTTCACCCTTGATGCCGCCGTGGCGCTGCTCGCCGAGAAGGGCAAGCCGCTGGCGCCGCGCGGGGCCAAAGGCAAGGGTAAAACGGCCGCGAAACCAACCGCCCCACGTAAAATGAAGCCCGCCGCCGCAGGCAAATCAAAGCCACCCGCCGCAGGCAAAACCAGGCCTGTGGCAAAAGCGAAAACGGCTGCATCGTCCACAGCGAGCAAGCCGAAGGCGGGCAACAAAAAAGCGAGTAGCCCTGCCGAGGCGTAGTTAGAGTATCCGTTGTGGCCAAGCGGCTTTGGGTATCCAGTTTCGGCGTGCCTTGAGTAGGGCGTTCAAGTTAACGTGATTATACCCCACCCGGATTTTACCACAGGGCAATGCGCTGCGGTTCCGCCTCCATCAACTGGGCGCGCAGCGCGGTTGCGGTTTTTTGTAACAAAGGATGAGTCCAGCCGGGTGCTATATCACAGAGTGGATCGAGCACGAAGCGGCGTAAATGCGCGCGCGGATGGGGCAGAATTGGCGCAATGACGCGGATTTGCTGGCCAATCGCGATCAGATCGAGGTCAAGAGGCCGTGGCGCATTCGCGATGGTTCGGCAGCGACCAAACCGCGACTCGATGCCATGCAACGAGGCGAGCAAGAAGGCCGGATCGGGATCGCCCTCCAGCAACACCACACCATTGCAAAAATCCGGCTGGTCTGATGCACGCGGAAGTGGCGCGGTTCGATACCAGCGCGAGATCGATTGCAACCTTAAGCCGTGGAGATCGCGCAAAGAGCTTAGGGCGGCCAAGCATGTCGCGTGCGGGTCCGTCAAGTCTGGCCCCGGCAAATTGGCGCCAACGGCAATCAAAACAATCATCAGGTCGCGGCTCCTGCCCTGTTCATCCGGATCGGTTTAGCGTATTTGGAATGAGTCGCGTTTTACTTTGTTCACCCACTTTCCGCGACTAGGATGCTTATGATGCGGCTACTGGCACAAGACAAAACTGCTCTCTTTATCGATGGCGCCAACCTCTATGCCGCTTCGCGTGCGATGGGATTTGACGTCGATTACCGGCGCTTGTTGGAGTTTTTTGGACGGGTCAATTTGATCCGGGCCTATTATTATTCTGCGTTGCTTGAGACCGAGGAATATTCTCCGCTCAAGCCGCTGACCGACTGGTTGGCCTATAATGGCTATACCTTGGTCACCAAACCCGCCAAAGAATTTACCGATGCCACCGGTCGGCGTCGGGTCAAGGGCAATATGGATATCGAACTCGCGATCGATATGCTTGAACCAGCCGATCATCTGGATCACGTTATTTTGTTTTCTGGCGATTCGGATTTCCGGCGCCTGGTCGAAGCCGTGCAGCGGCGCGGCGTGCGGGTGACTGTGGTTTCCACGGTTAAAAGCTCACCGCCGATGATCGCTGATGAATTGCGCCGTCAGGCAGACCAATTCGTTGATTTGGCCGATATTGCCGGCGAGTTCACCCGCCGGATGGCGGAGCCGCGCAATCGCCCGATGCGCGGCGAGGATGAGGAAGAGTAATTGCCGACGGCAGGCGGCGCTCGCGCCGCCACCCCGACAAAAAACTGCCCGCTTTGCCCCCGATTGGCCGACTTCCGGGCACAAAACCGCGTCACTTTCCCTGATTGGTTCAATGCGCCGTTGATGGGTTTCGGGCCGCGTGATGCGGCGTTGGCCATTGTGGGGCTGGCGCCGGGGTTGCGCGGCGCCAACCGCACCGGTCGTCCGTTCACCGGGGATTTTTGCGGAAAACTTCTTTATGAAACATTATTAACATTTGGATTCGCGACCGGGACCTATAGCGAAGACGCGGATGACGATTTCGCCTTGCATAACTGCCGGATCATTAATGCTGTGCGCTGCGTGCCGCCGCAAAACCGTCCGTTACCCGCTGAAATTGCAACCTGCAACCCGTTTTTGGCCGCAGAACGAGCAGCGATGACTCAGGTGCGCGCCATTCTGGCCTTGGGCGGCATTGCCCATCAGGCGGTGTTGCGCGCCTATGGTTTGCGCCAAAGCTTCGCCAAATTCGGTCATGGGCGGACGGTTATTTTGCCCGATGGCGTGATTCTCACCGATAGTTTTCACGTCTCGCGCTATAATACCAGCACCAGACGGCTGACTGGTGCGATGTTCGAGGCGATTATTGCAGCCCAAGCCGAGCGATTAGCCCGCTTTTAGCTATACCGTTCCTCGGCCCAAGGATCGGCATTATTATTATAGCCCCGGGTTTCCCAGAAACCGAGCTGATCCGCCTGAGCGAAAAGATCGG
>JAJZEG010000020.1 GCA_021828605.1 Pseudomonadota bacterium
GTTCGGTGCCCTTGTAATAATCGCGGCTGATATCGGCCGATTTGCTCAGAACTGGATAGAGAATGCGCCTGACCCGCTCGCTGATCCCCACCCTCAAGGAAAATCCTGCCGAAGCGCAGATCGTGTCGCATCGCTTGATGCTGCGCGCAGGCATGGTCCGGCAACAGGCGGCGGGGATCTATGCCTGGCTGCCGCTCGGCCAACGGGTGCTGCGCAACATCGCCGAGATTGTGCGCGATGAGCAAAATCGCGCGGGCGTGCAGGAGATTTTGATGCCGACCATCCAGTCGGCTGATTTATGGCGCGAGAGTGGGCGCTATGACGCTTACGGGCCGGAAATGCTGCGGATTCGTGATCGGCATGAGCGCGAGATGTTGTACGGGCCGACCAATGAGGAAATGATCACCGCCTTGTTGCGCGACAACGTGCAGAGTTATCGCGATTTGCCGCAAATGCTCTATCATGTGCAGTGGAAGTTCCGCGACGAAATGCGGCCTCGCTTTGGCGTGCTGCGCGGGCGGGAATTCCTGATGAAGGACGCCTATAGTTTCGATTTGGATCAGGCCGGGGCGGTCGCCAGCTACCGGCGGATGATGCTGGCCTATATGCGCACCTTCCGCCGCCTAGGGGTGCGGGCGATTCCGATGCGCGCGGATACCGGGCCGATTGGCGGTGATTTATCGCACGAGTTCCATATTCTAGCCCCCACCGGCGAGAGCGGGGTGTTTTATGATGCGGCGTTTGAGGCGATTGATTTGGGCAGTGACCAGTATTCCTATGATCGCCCCGCCGATCTTGATGGGTTTTTCGAGCAAATGACCGCGCTCTATGCTGCGACCGATGAAAAGCATGATTTGGCTTCCTGGGGCAAAATTGCCGAGGCGGAGCGGCGCGAGGGGCGCGGGATTGAGGTCGGCCAGATTTTCTATTTTGGCACCCAATACAGCAAGAAAATGGGATTCTCGGTGGTCGGGCCAGATGGCGCGCCGATCCATCCGGAAATGGGCAGCTACGGCATTGGCGTGTCGCGGCTGGCTGGGGCGATCATTGAGGCGAGCCATGATCAGGCGGGGATTATTTGGCCCGATCACGTCGCCCCGTTCCGGGCGGCGATTTTGAATTTGCGCCAGGGCGATGCGGTAACTGATGGGCTATGCGAGCAGGTCTATGCGCGGTTGGGGGATCAGGCCTTGTATGATGATCGGCCAGCGCGCGCGGGCGAAAAATTTGCCGATGCGGATTTGCTGGGGCATCCGTGGCAAATTATTATCGGGCCGCGCGGGGCTGCCAATAATCAGGTTGAGTTGAAGCGCCGGGCAACCGGTGAGCGCAGCGAATTATCGATTGAGGATGCGTTGGCCAAGGTGCTGTCCTGATGTTTTCCGCGTTTGAACGCCATGTTGCGTTTCGGTATTTGCGGGCGCGGAAAGGCGAGCGGTTTGTCTCGATTATTGCCATTTTCTCGCTCATTGGCATCGCGCTGGGTGTGGCGACGTTGATCATCGTGATGAGCGTGATGAACGGATTTCGTCAGGAATTGCTCGCGCAAATTCTCGGGCTGAATGGCGATATCGGGGTGTTTGGCGGGGGCACGCCGATTACCCGCTATGATGCGATGGCCGGGCGGATTCAAAAAATCCCTGGCGTGATCAGCGCAACACCGATCGTGCAAGGTGAGGTATTGATCACCGGGCCGCATGGCGGGGCCATCGGCGGGGTCGCGCGCGGGATCGAGGCGCCGGGATTGAACGCGCTGCGCACGGTGTCCCGGCATCTGGTTGGCGGCTCGCTCGCGAATTTCCAGGGTCAATCGGTGGCAATCGGCGCGGGGATTGCGAGCCAGCTTGGCTTAAGCGTGGGTGGCACGGTGACGCTGATTTTGCCGCAAGGGAATGCGACGATCATTGGCACCATCCCGCGCATCGAGAGCTTTACCGTGGGCGCGATTTTCCAGACCGGCATGGCGCAATATGATTCAAGTTTCATGTTTCTACCGCTCCCGGCAGCGCAAACCTTGTTTCGGGTGCCGAGCGATGCGGTCACGCAGTTTCAGGTGACGGTGCGCAATCCCGATCATGACGCGGCGATCAGGCGGGCAATTTATGCGGCAACGCCGGGGCAGAAAATCAATATCGTGGATTGGCAGGATAGCAACAACGCGTTTTTTGCCGCGGTCAATGTCGAGCGTAACGTCATGTTTTTGATATTAACGCTGATCATTTTGGTCGCGGCGTTCAATGTTGTGTCATCGATGATCATGATGGTGAAGGATAAAGCAGGGGATATCGCGATATTGCGCACCATGGGAGCAACTTCGGGTGCGGTGATGCGGATTTTTTTCATGGTCGGCGCGTCGGTGGGGATTTTGGGAACCTTGTTCGGTTTTGGCCTGGGCGTGTTGTTTTCCGAGCATATTGAGCAAATCCGCGAGGCGATCCAATCGATGACCGGCACGCAACTCTTCAACCCGACAGTGTATTATTTGGAATCGCTCCCCGCCAAGCTCGAATGGTCGCAGGTGATCGAAGTGGTGGTGTTGGCGGTGTTGCTGTCGTTTTTAGCGACCCTGTATCCAAGTTGGCGGGCTGCGCGCACCGATCCGATTGAGGCGCTGCGTCATGAGTGAGGTTTTGCGGCTGACCGGACTGGTTAAAACCTATCGCGAGGAAAATACGGTTCTACAGATTTTGCAAGGTGCCGCACTTGATTTGCAGGCCGGTGAAATCGTGGCGTTGGTGGCGCCGTCCGGGGCGGGGAAATCAACCTTGCTGCATGTCGCGGGATTGTTGGATCGCCCGGATTCCGGCGAGGTGACGATTGAAGGGTTGCCGACGCGCACTCTTTCGGATCGGGAACGCACGCGGTTGCGCCGGCAGAAAATCGGCTTTGTGTATCAGGCGCATCATTTGCTGATGGAGTTTACCGCGCAGGAAAATGTGATGCTGCCTCAACAAATCGCCGGGGTGAGCCACAAGGAGGCCAGCGCGCGGGCGCAGGAGTTGCTGGGTGCGTTTGGCCTGTCGGCAAGGGTGTCGCACCCGCCCGGGAAATTATCAGGCGGTGAGCGCCAGCGTGTGGCGATTGCGCGGGCGTTAGCGAACCGCCCGGCTCTGTTGTTGGCTGATGAGCCGACGGGTAATTTAGATGTCGCCACGTCCCATATTGTGTTTGATGAATTGCTCCGCGTGGTGCGCGAGCAGCGGGTTGCGGCGTTGATCGCGACCCATAATCCTGAGCTGGCAGCGCGCATGGACCGGCAGGTGGTGTTGCGTAATGGCGTGCTTGGATCGTGATAGAGTGAAAAGGGCTGACCATGAATAAACTCGATGAATCGGCGGCGATGGTGTTAGAACTGATGCGGCTGAGCAACGCGCCGACCACCGATACATTAACCCCGACCGAGGCGCGCCTCGCGTTTTTGCGGGCTTGTGCGGTGTTCAACCCGCCTTCGCCGACTTTGACCGAGGTGCGGGATTTGACCGCGCCGGGCCCCGTCGGGCCGATTAAATTGCGCCTCTATCGAGACGGTGCGGCAACGACGCCGCGCGCGGGGCTGGTATATTTTCATGGTGGCGGCTGGGTGATTGGCGATCTGGACAGTCATGATGTGGCGTGTCGGCAAATGGCGCAATTATCGGGTGCGGTGGTGATTGCGGTTGACTACCGGATGGCGCCTGAGCATAAATTTCCAGCCGCCGTGGATGATGCGATTGCCGCGACCCAATGGATTTGCGCTGAGGCCGCAACATTGGGGATTGATCCGGCGCGCGTCGCGGTGGGCGGTGATAGTGCCGGGGCAAATTTGGCGATTGTGGTGTCGATTGCGGCGCGCGATCAAGCGGGTCCGAAACTGGCAGGGCAGGCGCTGGTTTATCCTTCGACCGATATGACCGCCCAAACCCCAAGCCATGCCGAGTTCGATGAAGGCTATATGCTGACCACTGCGCTGATGCAGTATTTTCGCGGGCATTATTTGCGCAACGATGCCGACCGCGAGGATTGGCGGGCATCACCGAATAAAATTGGCGATGTGGCGGGTTTGCCGCGCGCTTTGGTGATTACCGGCGGCTTTGATCCGCTGCGCGATGAAGGCGAGGCATTCGGGATGCGCATGGTGGCGGCGGGCGTGCCGGTGATGATCCGGCGATTTACCGGGCAGATTCACGGATTTTTGAATATGGGGCGGTTAGTACCCCAAGCCGATGCGGCGATTGCCGAAATCGCGACGTTTATCCGGACGTTATAGTTTTCTGCTGAGCGTTAGTTAGTATTTGCTTCGCGACGCAGTTCAAGCTCCAGCCATTTCTCCTCGGCGGTGGCGAGGGCTTGGCGCTGGGCGTCGAGCTTGGTGGTGGTCAGGGCGAATTTTTTCGGGTTTTTCAGGAATAATTCGGGATCGGCCAGAAGCGTTTCGCAGGCGGCGATGGCGCTGTGCAGGCTCGCGATTTCGGCATCGAGCGTTTTGAGTTGATGGCGATCTTTGAATGAAAAACCAGAATTGTTGGCAGACGCGCGGGTGGTTGCCGTGGATTTGCGCGGCGCAATCATCGGCGCGCTGCTGGACCCGCGTTGGGCCAGCATATCGCTATAGCCGCCCGCATATTCAATCCAAGTCCCCGCACCTTCGGCGGCGATGGTTGAGGTGGCGATGCGATCAAGAAAATCGCGATCATGGCTGACCAGGAGAATCGTACCCGCATAATCGCCTAACATTTCCTGGAGCACGTCGAGCGTTTCCAGATCCAGATCGTTGGTCGGTTCATCGAGGATCAGCAGGTTGGAGGGTTTGGCGAGGATGGCGGCGAGCAGTAATCGCCCGCGTTCACCGCCCGAGAGGGTGCCGACCGGGGTGCGAGCTTGCTCCGGGCGAAACAGAAAATCCTTCATATAGCCGATGACATGGCGAAATGTGTCGCCGACCTCGACCTGATCGCTGCGCCCGCCGGTGAGGGTTTCCGCCAGGGTTTTGGCGGGATCGAGGGCGGCGCGCTGTTGATCGAGAGTGGCGATGCTCAGATTGGTGCCGATGGTGATTTTGCCTTGATCGGGCGGGAGTTGGCCGGTGAGCAGTTTGAGCAAAGTGGATTTTCCCGCACCATTCGGGCCGACAATCCCGAGCCGGTCGCCGCGCAGAATGCGCAGCGACAGATCGCGGATAATCACCTGCTCGCCGAAACTTTTGCTGATATTCTCAGCATCGAACACAATTTTACCCGACAAGGCCGCACTGCTGCTGTTGACTTTGAGTGTCGCGGGGGCGCGTTGTTCGGTCCGTTTGCGCTCACGCAATGCTGCCAGTTCGGCCACCCGGCGCACATTGCGCTTGCGCCGCGCGGTAACGCCATAGCGCATCCAATCCTCTTCGCGCACAATCGCCCGGCTGAGTTTTTGGGCGTCGCGGGCTTCCTGTTCGATCACCTCGTCGCGCCAGCTCTCAAAATGGGCAAAGCCGCGATCAATCCGGTTGGTGCGGCCCTGATCGAGCCAGACGATGCTGCGCGAGACTCGTTCGAGCAGGCGGCGGTCATGGCTGATCAGCACAATGCCCGCGCGCGATTGGCGCAATTCGGCTTCGAGCCACTCGATGGCAGGTAAATCCAGATGATTGGTTGGCTCATCGAGCAGCAGAATATCGGGGGCTGGGGCGAGCACACGGGCGATTGCGGCGCGGCGGGCCTCGCCGCCGGAGAGATGCGCGGTATCCTCGGCACCGGTCAGGCCGAGCTGGTCGAGCAGGCTGCGCGCGCGATGGGCATCGGTGTCATCGGCGAGACCATCGAGCACGTAATCGAGCACGGTGGCAAAGCCGGTCAAATCAGGTTCTTGCGGCAAATAGCGCAAGGTCGCGCCGGGTTGCAGGAAGCGGGTGCCGCCATCGGCGCTG
>JAJZEG010000315.1 GCA_021828605.1 Pseudomonadota bacterium
GAATTGCACCGCGATAGCTGGCTGGTCGCGCCCGCCACCAGCGCGATCCTGTTCGATGCGCAGTTCGAGACCAAATGGCGCCGCGCTCTGGGCCAGATCAATATCGACCCCGCCGCCCTCTCCAGCCAGAGTGGTCGGGCTTAAAATCGAGTCAGGAATCCGATAAACGAAGCTGCATAATCACCACATCGAGCCAACGGCCAAATTTGAACCCGACATCGCGCAAATGGCCGACCCGCTGGAAACCGAGGCTCGCATGCATGCCAATCGAGCCGATATTCTCCGCATCACCAATCAAAGCGAGCATTTGGCGAAATCCCGCTGCGCGCGCCGCTTCGAGCAGATTTGCCACCAGTAATTTGCCCACCCCCTGACCCCGCACATCCTCGCGCACATAAACACTATCCTCGGCGGTGAACCGATAGGCCGAGCGTGGGCGATACTGATCGAAATAGGCAAAGCCGAGCACGCCGGTCGCATCGGTCGCGACCACCCAGCCGTGCTTGGCGGTCACGATCTCCCGATAATGCGCCGTCATCGCTTCCAGCGACGGCGGGGTTTCCTCGAAGGTGCCCGTACCTTCGAGGACGTGATGCGCATAGATCGCCTGGCAAGCGGGCAGATCAGCCAAGGTGGCAGGGCGAATTTCCATAAGGGCAACTCCGGCGCGATTTTAGGTGGGCATCGCGATGATCCCGTGCGATAACATCCAATCTTAACCTATTGCGTGTATCAGATCACGGTGGTCCCTTGCCAAGCGCCGCGTTTTTCTGCTTATGGGGTGAGAATAACGGCCAATTAGGGTAGAAGGTCTTGATTTATTTGATAAATGTTGCAGCGCGTGAAAAAAGGTCGAACCTCGGATGAACGATTCTGTCGATAACGCGGCGCCGGCGCGACCCAGCGAGCCCGAACAGCATGTGCGCATCGTCGCGGTGCAATCGGTCGCGAAATTTCATGGCGTGACATTGGATGTCGATGAATTGCGCAAGGAGCCGACCGGTGGCCCCCCGTCATCGCCCCATCTGGTTGATTGGGCGCGCGAAAGCGGGCTGTGGGCGCGCGCGATCCAGATGAATTTCCGCCAATTGCTGAAGGTGGAGACCAATGCGCCGGTGATTTTGCTGCTCAATGATGGGGGCGCTGCCTTGATGGTGGCGCAGGATCGCGAGCGGGGCGTGGTGTTCGTGCGCGATCCGCGTGCGCCGTTCAGCGCGGCGCCGATGCCGGTCGATGAATTGCAGATGCGTCAGGTCTGGGATGGCACCACTTTGCTGATCCGCGCCGAGCGCTCGGGCGAAGCGGTCGAACCGGTGTTCAATTTCGGCCTGCTGATCCGCATGGTGATGCTCGAGAAAAGAATCCTGCGCGATGTCGCGATCAGCTCGATCACTTTGACGATTTTGCAGGTGCTGCCGATCTTGATGATCATGGTGGTGCTCAACACCGTGATCGTGTTCCATAGTATCAACACGTTGATCCTGATCACCTTGGTCTTCGTGGTGGCGATCACCTTCGAGGCGCTATTGACCTGGGGCCGACGATTGATGTTGGTCATTCTCTCGACTCGGATCGATGCGCGGCTCAATTTAATGATTTTCGAGCGGTTGATGACGCTGCCGCTCACTTTCTTCGAGCGCAACCGGGCGGGTGAAACCGCCTATAAAATCCAGCAAATCTACCGCGTGCGCGACTTCATCACCGGGCGCCTGCTATCGACCTTCATCGATATTTTCATGATCGCGCTGATCCTGCCGATCCTGTTCTATCTGAACGCGTTCATGGCCTGGACGGTGCTGATCGCGGCGGCGATCATTGCGCTGATCATCACCGCCTTCCTGCCCGCGATGTTCCGCCTGACCAGCAAAATCATCGAGGCGGAATCGAACAAGGGCGCGGTGATGGTGGAAAGCGTCTATGGGATTCGCACGGTGAAATCCCTGGCGCTGGAGCGGGTGCGCGGCGAATTATGGGATTCGCGGGTCGCGGAAACCAGCCGGTTGAACATGCAAATGGGCCTGTTATCGAACTGGCCGGTGGTGTTGTCGCTGCCGTTCGAGCGTTATGCGCAAGGCGGCGTGTTATTGCTGGGCGGCTATATCGCGCTGACCTCGCATAATCCGCTGGCGATTGGCGGGTTGGTTGGGTTCATGCTGCTCGGGGGTCGGGTCGCCGGGCCGCTGGTATCGTTTGCCCGGTTGATCCAGGATGCGCAGGAAGCGCGGGCCGCCTTCGCGATTGTCGGTAATGTGCTCAACCGACCGACCGAGCGGCGCGCGCTGATGACCGGGCTGCGCCCGCGCTTTGCCGGATCGATCGAGTTCGATGATGTTATTTTTCAGTATGAAGGCACCAAAACGCCCGCGCTGAACAAAGTCAGCTTCAAAATCCCCGAAGGCACCATGCTCGGTGTGGTCGGGCGCTCGGGGTCGGGTAAATCGACGGTCGCGCGGCTGCTGCAAGGGATCAACACCGAATATACCGGCGCGATCAAAATCGATGGCACCGAATTGCGTGAAATCAATTTGCGGCATTTGCGCAAAAGCTTCGGGATCGTGTTGCAGGATAATTTCCTGTTCCGCGGCTCGGTGCGCGACAATATCATCGCCGGACGGCCCGGGCTTGGCTTCGAGGACGCGATCCAGGCCGCGCGCCTCGCCGGAGCCGAGGAGTTTATCGAGCGTCTGCCTTATGGCTATGAAACCTTCATCGAGGAAAACTCGCCGAACCTGTCGGGCGGCCAGAAGCAACGTCTGGCGATTGCCCGCGCGCTGATCGCGGACCCGCGGATTTTGCTGCTCGATGAAGCGACCAGCGCGCTCGATCCGGAAAGCGAAGCGCTGATCAATGCCAATTTGCTGCGGATTGCGCGCAACCGCACCATGGTCATTATTTCGCATCGCCTCGCCTCGTTGATCGATTGCGATCAAATTTTGGTGATGGATGCGGGCGTGGTGATCGATTTAGGCAAACATGACGAGCTGGTTGAACGCTGTGCGATTTATCGGCATCTCTGGCTCCAACAAAACCGCCACATGACCCCGGAAGGAGGGCGCCATGGACCGACTCCAACACTGGCTCAAGGCGATTAGTGCGCGCATCGGCGGTAAGGCCGCCGATGCGACCCACGGTGACCGCTCGATGATCGCCAAACCCGCCGTCGGCGACGGGGTTGGCGGCGGCGGCACCGCGACCGCTTTGGCCACCGGCGCGCAGATTGGTGAAATTCCGGCCGCGTTGCTGGAGTTCCAATCGCCGACGGCGGCGGTGATCGCGACACCGATCCCCGCCAGCTCGCGCTATACCGGGCTGGTGGTGACCGCTCTGGTGGCGTTGCTGCTGATCATCGCGGCGGTGGTGCGGGTCAGCAAAGTCGTGACCGCACCTGGGCGTCTGGTCTCGACCGCGCCGACCATGATGATGCAGCCGTTCAACACCTCGATTGTGCAGGCGATTTATGTGCATGAGGGTGAAATCGTGCGCAAAGGCCAGTTATTGGCCAAGCTGAACCCGACTTATGCGCGCGCCGATCTGACCGCCTTGCATACCCAGGTGGTGGCATTATCCGCCGAGCAGGCCAGGCTGGTCGCCGAGGCGGATGGTACGGTGTACGCGCCGCGCGATCCGAGCCCCGCGGCGGCGTTGCAGGCGGCGATTTTCGCGAGCCGACAGGCCGAGCGCACCTACACCATCGAAAATTACAACCAGAAAATCGCCGAACTGCAAATGATCGTCGCGAAAAACGAGGGCGAGGCGGGGTTTTACAAAAAGCGGGTCAATGTTGCGCAGGCGGTGGAAAACATGCGCACCAAACTGCAGAAATTGCAGGTGGGCAGCAAGTTGAATTCGCTGATTGCGCTGAATGACCGGCTGTCGGTGTCAAGCTCGCTCGCGGGCTCGATTGCCACCGCCGGGGCCGGTGAGCGCGATTTGGCCGCGCAAATCGCCGAGCGCGACGCCTATAAAAAGAAATGGATGGCCCATGTCTCCGAGCAGTTGGCACAAACCACCAGCAAGCTGGTCACCGCCCAGCAGGATCTGGCCAAGGCCCAATTGCAGGATCAGCTGGTGGTGCTGCGCGCGCCGCGCGACGCGGTGGTGCTGACGGTCGCGCATGTCTCGGTCGGCTCGGTGCTGGAAACCGGTCAGAAATTCATCTCGCTGGTGCCGATCGATGCGCCGTTGACGGTCGAAGCCGATGTCAGCGGCACCGAATCGGGTTATCTGCATCCGGGTGATCTGGTGACGGTCAAGTTCGATACGCTCAATTCGCTGCGCTACGGTTCGGCGAAGGGCATCCTCACCTCGGTCAGTGCCGATAGTTTCAGCCCGGAAACGCCGCCCTCGGAAGGCGGCTCATCCCTGCCGACGCGTCCGCACAGCCTGTTTTATCGCACGCAAATCTCGCTCGGTGAATTGCTGCTGCACAACACCCCGCCGGGTTTCCGGCTGGTGCCGGGCATGCCGCTGCAAGCCGATATCAAAGTGGGTCGGCGTTCGGTGATCTCGTATTTCGTCACTAAAATTATGCCTGTGGCGACTGATAGTTTGCATGAGCCGTGATCCGCAGCGATAAGCGGGGGCGGCGGATCGAGGGGCGATGGCGTTAACTTTGCGGGATCGGCTGGCGGCGCGCACACCTGAGCGCGCGCTCAGCCGTGGCATCGAAGCGGCGGAGGCGCGTGATTGGAAACGTGCGACTGCTCTCTTTGCCGTCGCCGCCGAAGCGGGGCTGACCGAAGCGCAGTTTCGCATCGGTGATTGCTACATGGCGGGCACCGGTCAGGTGCGCAATTTGCAGGAGGCCGCGCGGTGGTTTCAGCGCGCGGCGAATGCCGGTCATGTCGACGCGCAATGTCGGCTGGCCAGCCTGTATTTGCACGGGATTGATGGTCAATCCCTGCAAGCGAGCGCCAGCCTGTTCGCCAGCCCCTCGGCCACCCCGGCGGTCACCGGCGCTGATTTCGATTTAGCCCTGCACTGGGCGCGCATGGCGGCCGATGCCGGGTCCGCCGATGCGCAAGCGATCATCGGCTATATTTTGGCCAACGGTCCCGCGCATTTGCAAAACGCCGATGAGGCACTCAACTATTATCGCCTGTCCGCCGCGCAAGGCTGGCCGCAAGGTCATTTAGGCCTGGGCACGCTGTTGATGCGCGGGGCCGATACCGCGGAAAAGACCTTCGCCGCCAAAGACCAGATCGAACACGCCGCCAAGGCCGATTTGCCGGCGGCGCATTATTTATTGGGCGTTATTCACGAACAGGCGGTGGGCACCCTGCCCGATCCGGCGCTGGCTTTGGTGCATTATCGCAAAGCGGCGATCCAGGGGATTCGCAATGCCCAGGCCAAGCTGGGTGCGATGCTGCTCGCGGGCCAAGGCTGCGCGCCCGATCCGATCGAGGGCGAATCCTGGCTGCGCCGCGCCGCCCTCGCGGGCGACCCGGAAGCCGCCGCCCTGGTCGGTGATCTCTATGCGCGGGGTGGTGCGTTGCCGCCCAATTACGCCGAAGCCGCGATCTGGTTTCGCGTGGCCGCGCAAGCCGGGCATCGCAGTGCCGCCCGGGCCCTGGGCATGCTCTATAAAACCGGCGCTGGCGTCGCGCGTGATCCGGATGAGGCCGCGCGCTGGCTGGCCCGCGCCGCCGAACAAGGCGATGTGCAAGCCCAGGCCGATCTGGGCAATTTGCTGATCAGCGGCGAGGCGCGCACCGTGGCGCTCGATGGGCTGCCGGTCCATGAATGGTTCGAGCGCGCCGCCTCCTCGGGCGATATGATCGGCGCGTTCAATTTCGGGGTCTGTCTGGCTGAGGGCATCGGCATGAAGCGCGATGATGCGCGTGCGGTGATCTGGCTCAAGCGCGCCGCTGAAAAAATC
>JAJZEG010000274.1 GCA_021828605.1 Pseudomonadota bacterium
AATGAGCGCCTTTGAGCGCCGACTCAGAAAATAATACACCGTTATTCGCGATGATCCCCACCGGATAGCCCCAGATCCGGGCAAAGCCGGTGACCAAGGTGGTGCCGTAGCGCGGCTTGAATTCATCGAGCGCGCTGTCATCGACAATGCGCGCAATCACCTCGCGCACATCAAACGGCGTGCTCAAAGCGGGCGGGATGATCCCGTATAAATCCGCTGGATCATAAAGCGGCGGCCGGGGCGCTATGCGATCCGCCATGCCGAATTTGCTCCGGTTCAACCCGCCAATAATCCCGCGCGCCAGGCCGAGCGCGTGCGCATCGTTTTCGGCAAAATGATCGGCCACACCGGAAATGCGGGTATGCACATCCGCCCCGCCCAATTCCTCGGCGGTCACAATCTCGCCGGTCGCCGCCTTGACCAAAGGCGGGCCGCCCAGAAAAATCGTGCCCTGCTCGCGCACGATAATGCTCTGATCGGCCATCGCGGGCACATAGGCGCCACCGGCGGTACACGAGCCCATCACCACCGCGATTTGCGCAATCCCCGCCGCCGACATCGTCGCCTGATTGTAAAATATCCTGCCAAAATGCTCGCGATCGGGAAATACCTCATCCTGGTTGGGCAAATTCGCGCCCCCCGAATCGACCAGATAAAGGCATGGCAGATTATTCTGCGCCGCCACCGCCTGCGCGCGTAAATGTTTTTTCACCGTCAGCGGAAAATAGGTCCCGCCCTTCACCGTCGCGTCATTGGCGATGATCACGCATTCGCGCCCGGCCACCCGGCCAATCCCGGTAATAATCCCCGCCGAAGGCACCTCGCCGCCGTACAGCCCGTGCGCAGCGAGTTGGCCGAGTTCCAGGAACGGCGACGCCGGATCGATCAGGCTTCTGATCCGATCACGCGGCAATAATTTCCCGCGCGCCAGATGCTTTTCGCGCGCAGCCTTCCCGCCGCCCTCGCGGATTTGCTGAACCGTGGCGCGCAGCCGGGCAACGAGATCGGTCATCGCCGCTTGATTGGTCTGAAAGGCCGAACTGCGTCGATCAAGGGTGGTCGGGATCGGGGTCATGGTGCGAAACCTCGCCTTACCGGCTGATTATCCGTGATTATTTTCATGGTTATTTTATTGCGCGGATCACCGCCGCCGACAAGGGCGCCACGTCCAGATCAACGCGAGCAGTACCGGCGGTCCATCCCACAAATAGCGTCGCGCCAGTCGCCTGGGCTCCAAGGCCAGTCGCCACGCCCATTCGAGTGCCAGCGCGCGAATCAAGGCGGGGGCGCGCGCCATCCGCCCTGCCGCGAATAAGGGTGCCGCGCCCACGCACAGGCCAAGCCCGGTCGCATCACCGGCTTGCAGCGCCGCATAGGCCAGCCGTTCCTGACGCGGCGAGCCGACGGCCAGCAGCACCAAAGCCGCTCGCTGTGCGCGCATCACAGCACAGGCCTGCGCAAATGAAGCAGGGTCATCATCCAGCCCCATCGGCGGCGCGTGATGGGTGATCATCAGATGATCAAACCGCCGCCCGAGCGCCTGCGCGTCCGCCTCAGTCAGCCCGACTAGTAATACCGATGTGTCGCGCGGCAGCCGCGCCAACAATTGCTCGGTCAAATCCGCCCCGGTCACCACCGAAACAGCCTGCTGTCCCAGCAACCGCGCCAAAACGCCAATCACCCGCGAATCGAGCAGACAGAGCCACGCCGCCGCATAGGCCGGTCGCAACGGGGGATCGCGCCGCAGCCGCGCTAAATGATCGGTGTTCGGTGTCACCACATAGGCGAATGGCGCCGCCGGATCGCGCGCGAGACACAGCTCAACCGCCTGCTCCAGATCAAGCGGCGCAAACCCCACCCCGAACGCCGTCAGCGTCATCGGACACACCGCGGCCAAGGGCGATCAGGGCGCAAACCGCAATTCCAATTCAGCGCGAAATTCACGACCCGCCAATCCCGGAACCCGGTGCCGCCAGGCCTCGGTCAGATCCGGCGCCACGGTCATCATCCGGCCAATCCGCCAGCGCAGCCCGGCGCGCGCCACCAACGCCTGTGCCGTTGCACCGGGCACGGCGGCCCGTGTTAGCCGCAACCCGGCCTCGATCACGAGATGCCGATCATAGCCCAAAGCCACCGCCAATCCGGCCCGATCAATCGGATGTCCCGGCAAGGTCAATCCCTCCGCGATGCTATCGCTCCGGCTTACGCTGATCCCGACCGCACTCAACCGGTCCGGCATCCAGCCAAGCGCCACGGTAAAAACCGGCGCCAATCCGCCGGTATGGCCAACGCCGGCCACCTGCACCCGCGTCAGCCCGACCAACGCCCGTCCCGTCATAATCGCGTGGCGGGGCGTCGCCAGCCCGATTTTTGCGGCAACCGCCTCGGTGGTGCCGAACGGCGCGCCGCTGATCACCCCGGCATAATGCGTGTGCTGCGCATCGATCTGGCCAACCCAGCGCAGCGGCGCATGGCGGGTGCTGATCGCACGCAGCCGTGCTTGCAGCGTGGTCGCCGCGCGAAAGGCGGGCACCAACCGCCGGGCCACAATCCGGCTGCGCGAGGCGCCGATCCCGCCATCCAGCGTCACCATCCCAAACCGATGCCGCCAATCCGCCCGCGCCGCGCGCAGCCGCACCCGATAGGGCAGGCCCGCGCCAACCGGCGCTGATCCCGTCAGCCCGAGCGCATCGGCCGCGCTGATCACCCGCGCGACCCCCAAATCCAACCGATCCGGCCCGGCCTGCACCCGCCAACCCAACGCCGCGATCAGATTGGTAGCGTTTTGCCGAGGCGTGCGCGCATAATCGGTCTGGGTCACCCCCAATATCCCGGCGATACCGAGCACCGGATCGATCAGCCGGACCTGCGGCGCCAGCCCTAGCAATGCTGATCCGTCAATGCCTAAAGCGGGCGCGCTGTCATAGCCCGGCGTCACCGTTAGCGAGGGCATGATCTGCGCATCCCGCACGCGATAACCCAGCTTCTGCGCGTCCGCCCGCCGCGCGGTAATCCGTGCCAAACCGGGCTCAGGCTGAAACCCCGGAATTGCCCCGGGTAGGATCTGATCCAGCCCTTGCCCGCGCGCCACCCCGACCATGGCGATCAGCGGCAACGCGATTAACAAAATGCGGCCTACACGCAAATTTCTATTCCACCGTGCCTAAACTTCCGTTATACAATCAGAAATTGTACGCATCCGTCAAATGGGTTCCGTCATGATCATAAGCATAGCCATTTGCACTCATAATCGCAGCAAAGCCGTCGCGCGCGGTCTCGCCGCGTTGGCTGCCCAAACCAACGCGGCGCCGGACGTCGAAATCCTGCTGATCGATTCCGGTTCAACCGACGCCGAGGCCGCCGCCATCGCCCATCTGGCCCATCGCTACGGCGCGCATCATTGGCGCGAAACCCAGCCCGGCCTTGCCCGTGCGCGCAATGCCGCCCTGGCCGCTGCACGCGGCGTCTGGCTCGCTTTTATCGATGATGACGCAATTCCCGCGCCGGACTGGTTGGCGGTCCTGCGCCGGACCATCGCCGCCCATCCCACCGCCGGGGCGATCGGCGGGGCGATTTTGCCGCAATTCGAAGCCCCGCTCCCCGGCTGGTGGCCGCCCTCATTGCGCGCCGCCCTCACCATTCTCGATCAGCCGATCCCGCCGATCCCCGACCCGTTCGGCGCCAATCTGGTGGTGAAGCGCGGCCTCGCGCAATGGCTCGGCGGCTTCCCTGATTGCCTGGGTCGCCAAGGCGCCTGCCTGCTCTCGCATGAGGAAACCTACATGGTCCGCCGCCTGCGCAGCGAGGGGCATACGATTATTTTCATCCCCGACTTGATCGTCGCCCACACGATTGGCGGTGAGCGCCTCAACCCCGCCTGGTTGCTGCAACGCCAATATTGGAGCGGCGCCTCCGAAGCGGTGATGCTCGGCGCGCTCGGCGAAGCGCGCGGCCAGAAAGCCTGGCGCATGGCGCTCAAATCAGTGCTATTGCTGCCCGTCGCCCTGGTACCGCGCGCCTCGGCCTGGCTGATTGATCGGCGCTGCGCGGGTGCTTTTGCGCGCGGCTTCGTGCGCGGCATGGTGCGCGGGCCTGATCAGCCGGACGCGTTGACCCATAGCCCGTGAATCAGGTTCGCGCTGGTGATCTGGCCCGCGCTGCTGACCTGGCCCGCGCTGCTGACCTGGATCGCGCGCGCGGGTTGGCGATCAGCCTGGTGGTGTTCGGCCATATCGTCGCCCGCCAGCCCCCCACCGATGCCCAATGGTATGAAACCATCCGGCTGGTGATTTACAGCTTTCACATGCCGTTCTTTTTCTATCTCAGTGGCCGGATCGCGATTCTCTCCGGCCAATTCAACCGGCCCGCGCGCGCCTTGCCCGCCTTGATCACCGCCCGCGCCCGCCGCCTGCTGCTGCCCGCCCTGCTGCTCGGCCCGCTGATTATTCTCGCCAAATGCGCGCTCGCCCCGTTTCTCACCATCGATAACGTGCCACGCAGCATCAGCACCGGTCTGATTAATTTGCTCTGGCACCCCAATCACAGCCCGGCCTATGATTTATGGTTCCTGGTCGTGCTGTTCGCGCTCAGCATTATCGCGCCGATCCTGCGCCTCGCCACCCAGGATCGGCTTTGGCCGATCATCCTGCTCGCGTCCCTGCTGTATATTTTGCCGCTGCCGTCGCATTTATATTTGGCTTTGACCGGCCATTATGCGATTTTCTACGTGCTTGGTTTGGCTGCCGGACGCGCCGGTCCGGCCTGGCCTGCCTGGATCGACCGGCATGGCCGATCCTGCCTTGTCCTGCTCGCCCTTGGCGGGCTGGTGGTCGCCACCGCCCATTTGCCGTTCGCGGTCACTTTATTGCCCATGGGCGTATTATCCATGCCCGCCCTCAACGGTTTGGTAAGATTTCCGAGCCTAAACTCCGCCGCATGGTTGGCAAAACTCGGTCGCTGGTCGATGGCGATTTATCTGCTGAACACGCTCTGCATCGGCCTCGCCAAGGCCGGTCTGCTCGCGCTCACCTCCTGGAATGGCTGGCATTTTTTCGTGTTCGCGCCTGCTTTGCTCGCGGTCGGGCTGCTCGGGCCGATCCTGATCAAACGCCGATTTCTCGCCGCCATCCCCGCCCTCGACCGGATGACCGATTAGCCGCCCGGTCCGCGCGCCTCACCCGCTTTCTCAATGCCCAACCGCCGAACCTCGCCGCCAGTTTTACTCCCGAACAGCTCCGCGCGATTGAGTGGCATTTCGCCATGCGATTTCGCGCCGATCACCGGATCGATTGGCGTTGGCGCCATGCCGGGCGATATTTAATCATTCTCGCCGGGCGTGACCGGCGGAGCGAATAAGCACTGACCCCGCCAATCCCGGCCACCAGCACCGCGAGCCAGACGATGCGCGCCTGATAGCGATCATGTGGCCCGGATAACGCCCCGGTCAGCATCGCATTGCCCAGCAACGCCGCGCCCACCATCATCGCCAGCGCCAGCAGCCGCCGATTGGCGCAGTATCCGATCGCGCCAGCGCCGAGCAGCGCCAGCGTCACCGCCATCCCGATCCCCGCCACGGCATCCTGCGCTGCGATCAAGGCACGCGGCAGCACCAATTGGCGCCGCTCCTGCAAACTCGCCTTGAACGACGCCACCGTCCCTGCCGGAAAATCCCGCTTGATCGTCGCCGCCGCGGTCCGCCGCCAGGGTCGCAACCCTGATCCCGCCTTGAACAGGAATAATTGCCGCATGATATCGGCGCCCGCCTCGCGCGCCACCGCACGCGGTTGCTCGACCAAGGTGCGCGCGACGATCTGATCGGTCTGCCCGATCATCCGCATCGGCCCGCCCGCCCGATAAAACGCACTGTCG
>JAJZEG010000391.1 GCA_021828605.1 Pseudomonadota bacterium
ATTTGTTTTTGGATGCGCTGAACGGGGTGAGTGATCCGGAGCAAAAACGCAAAATCATCGGCGGCCTGTTTATCGATGTGTTTGAACAGGAAGCGTTAAAACTGGGCGGCGCTGATTTCCTGGCGCAGGGAACGCTCTATCCCGATGTGATCGAGAGCGTCTCGGTGAGCGGCGGGCCGAGTGCGGTGATCAAATCGCATCATAATGTGGGCGGGCTACCCGCGCGGATGCGGCTCAAACTGGTCGAACCGTTGCGCGAATTATTCAAGGACGAGGTGCGCGCCCTGGGCCGCGAACTCGGTTTGCCTGAAACCCTTGTTGGCCGACACCCCTTCCCCGGCCCTGGCCTCGCGATCCGGATACCCGGTCCGGTCGACCGGGAAAAAGTTGCGATCCTGCAACAGGCTGATGCGATTTATTTGCAGGAAATCCGCACGGCGGGCTTATATGACCAAATCTGGCAGGCGTTTGTCGCGTTATTACCGGTGCGCAGCGTGGGCGTGATGGGTGATAGCCGCACCTATGATTACGCCTGCGCCCTGCGCGCGGTGACCAGCACCGATGGCATGACCGCCGATGTGTTCCCGTTCGAAATGAGTTTCCTGAACCGGGTGGCCGGGCGAATTGTCAATGAGGTGCGCGGGATCAATCGGGTAACCTTTGATATTACCAGCAAACCGCCCGGCACCATCGAGTGGGAGTGACCGGCGCGGTCAAACGCCGATTTTAAGCCGCTGGCGACGCCCTAGCCACACGATAATCATCAAGCCTTTGGATCGTCGCACCCTCGGATTGGTGCAAGGACGTTGATCGGGTGGCCATGATCTGCGGCTTGATTTGATCGAGGACCTGTTGCGCTGCCGTCAGCGCCTCGGCGATTTGCCAGTGGCATGCTTGCAAAGCGAGGGCGCGGCGTTGGTCGGCCAGCAGAATGCCGGTGAGCGCGGCGTGATCCAGGCTTGCGATCAGCGCGTCATAAATAGCGCGCTCGGTCGCCTCGCGGGTGAGTAGGTTGATGGTGTAATAATGGTCCGTGAAGCCTGCCAACCGGGCGGCAGCCTCCGGCGCGCCACACCGGATCGCGAGCAAGGACGTTGATTGCAAACAGGCAACGAGCACCAGCTCGATTCCCAAATCCGCCACCAGCGGCAACGCTTCGACCAGCGCGTCATGCGCCGTCGGTCGGTCATCGAGCGCCAGCGCGTAGCAGGCGATATTTCCCAAGGTAAATCCAAGATCGATCAAATTACCGCTGCCACGGCAGCTTTCAATCACCGCCTGCGCCTCGGTGGTTGCGCCCGCCGGATCGCCAGCGGCGAATTTGATTTCGGCCAGATTGAGCCGCACCATTTGCAAATTGACCGTATCATTGAACGCCGTGCTGATCGTGATCGCCTCATTCAGCAGGGCGATGGCTGCGCGAGACTCACCGGCAAATTGCGCCATCGACCCCAAAATATTGAGCAGCCAAGCGCGGTTCCGGTTCACCCCGATCAACGGCAGCGCGCGGTTGATCACATCAAGATAAGGCTGGGCCGCCGATAGCGCGCCGGGCGCGGCCAGACAAACCGCGACCCGCCCTGCCGCGAGCGCCAGATTTTCTGGCTGGTCCAGCCGCCGATACCGCGCCAAAGCATCAAGGGCCGGGCCAATTTTGCGCTTGTCGCCGAACGCACCGCCGCTGCCCGCAAAGGCGAGATCAAGCCCGATCCGTGCTGCAATCGGGTCGGGCGTGGTTGGCGTGAGATGTGATGCTGCCAGATTTAGCCAATGATGTTGTTCGGCGGTCAGGCCCAGATCGCGCCAGAGCGGGCTGGTGGCACAGATCAGCGCAAGGCCGGCGGCTGGGTCGCCTTGTGGGCCGAATGCCCAAGTGAGGCCCGCGCGCAAATTATCCAAATCAAGCGCGTAGCTTGCGCGCCAGCCATCGGCTCGGGTCACCGGCCAGGCGGTTTCAGCCGCGCGGTAATGGCGGATGAGCCAGGCGCATAAGCGCGCCATGATCGGCGCGCGATCAGCATCGTCCAGTTTTTCGCGCAAATAATAGCGCATGGTTTCATGCAGCCGATAACGCGTT
This sequence comes from Pseudomonadota bacterium, assembly GCA_021828605.1. Next base: position 2,078 of record JAJZEG010000391.1, read on the forward strand.
ACCGCACTGGTCGCCGGCTGCACGGTGATCAGCGATTGATCCAGCAATTCAGCGAGCAAATCAATAATTCGGTCCGGCTGCAATGGGCTGGTGCCGACAATTTCCGACGCGGCATCCAGGGAAAAACTGCCACCGAACGCGCCGAGCCGGGCCAAGCCCAACGATTCCTCGGCTGACAATAAATCATGGCTCCAATCGATCATGGTGCGCAATGTGCGCTGCCCTGCGGGACCGCCGCGCATGCCACTGACCAGCAAGCGAAATCGATCATCCAACCCCGCCACCACTTCGCGCGGCGTGTGCAGGCGCATCCGCGACGCCGCCAGCTCAATGGCGAGCGGAATACCGTCCAGCCGCTGGCAAATCACCACCACGTCAGCGACGTTGTTGGCATCGAGGGTAAAATCAGCTTGCACTAAGCGCGCGCGCTCGACGAATAATTTGATCGCGGAATAATCAAGCGCCGTCTCGGCGTTGAGCTTGCGTGCCAGATCCGGCTCAGGGACGGTCAAACTGCGGAGCGATAATCGTTGCTCGCCCGGCAATCCCAGCGGGCTGCGGCTGGTGGCAAGGATGGTGATGCCAGGGTTGCGCCGCAGCAGAACGCCGGTCAGCCGGGAAGCTGCCTCGATCAGATGCTCGCAATTATCCAGAATAATCAGCAAGGTGCTACCGCGCAGCGCCGAGGCGAGCTGCTCATCTGGATGGCCCGCACCCCCGCCATTGAGCGCAATCGTCAGGGTTGCCGCCACCGCCGGCGCAACCTGCTCGGCATCGCTGAGACCCGCCAGCTCCACCAACCACACACCATCGGGATAATCATCCAAAGCAGCCGAAGCCGCCTGCACCGCGAGCCTGGTTTTGCCGATGCCGCCCGAGCCGAGCAGGGTGACCAGCCGATGGTCCGCAGCCAACCCGCGCAGCATCGCCAATTCCGCCTCGCGGCCAATGAAACGGCTGACCGGCAATGGCAAATTATTCGGCCGCGCCTGCAGCGTGCTCAGCGGCGGAAAATGATCCTCCAATCCCGGCCCGGTGAGCTGAAATATCTCCTCCTCCTGGCCCAGATCCTTCAACCGATGGCGGCCCAGGCTGCGTAGCGAAAAAGGCGTCGCGACGGCATTGGCCTGATAAACGGTGGCTGAAACGAGAATTTGACCGCCATGCCCCGCCGACATCAACAGCTTGGTGCGCGCAAGGGTTAAGCCGAAATAATCATCGTCACGAAACTCTGCCGGGCCGCAATGCACGCCAATGCGGAAACTCAATCCGGCAATCGCGGTAAAATCCTCGCCCGCCAGCCTGATTTGTAACATCGCTGCCGCCCGCAGCGCGGCATCCGTCTGAGCAAACACCGCGCAACCGCCATCACCCAGGGTTTTGAACACCACGCCACCCGCCGCCGCAACGACATCACGGAGCAGCGCATCATGCCGCGCCAGTGCAGCGCCCATTTCACCCGGGAACATCGCCCACCGCTTGGTCGAGCCCTCAATGTCGGTGAATAGGAACGTATAATGCAGGTTCGCCTGCTCAGAAATCCGCGTCAGATCATCCATTGGTTTCCCACAGCCGAAGCGTGGCGATGGTGCGATGTTACTCTATAGAATGTCAAACAGGATCCACTTTATTGGTCGCAATACTGCCCTGCGATACAAATGCCATGCGCAGTGTGGCGATTAATCCTCCTCGGTTTGATCGAACTTAACGAAACGTCCCGCGAGGGTCGGCAGGAGCAGCAGGGTCAACATCGTCGCGCTGATCAGGCCGCCTAAAATAACGATCGCCATCGGCCCTTCGATTTCATCGCCGGTGCTGCCGGTATTCAGTGCCAAGGGCAGTAAGCCCAACGCGGTGACGGATGCGGTGAGCAAAATAGCGGGCAGCCGGTCCATCGCACCATGGCGCACCGTGTCGTTGTTCCAAGGGTGGCCCTGCTCGCGCACCAGCCTGCCGTAATGCATCATCAGCATCAGCCCATTGCGCAAGGCAATACCGAACAACGTCACAAACCCAACCATCGCCCCCAGCGAGAGGGTGCCGATCCCGGTTAACCAAACCGCCGCGATCCCGCCGATTAACGCGAAGGGCAGGCCGAGGGCGAGTAGTGCTACCGAGCGCCAACGCCCCAGCGCAATCGTCAGCAAACACAGGATCGCAATCAGCGCGATGGCGCCGAAACCAAGCAGACGGCTCCGCGCACTGCTCGCCGAGACCGCAGTGCCGCCAAAGGTGAGGTAGTCGCCGCGATGAAAATGGAACTTTGCCAGCCTATGCTTGATCGCCGCCAAATAGGCCGCACTATGCCCCGACGCGATGGCCACCGAAATCACCTGTACCCGCCTGGCATCATTATGCAAAATAAGCTGGGGTGCGGTGGTTTCGTGAATCCGCGCAACCGCACCCAACGGCACGATGGCGCCGGTTATGGTGGCAATCGGCACGCGCGCGAGCGACGCCGGATCATGACGCCAGCGCGCGGGCAAGGTCACGATAATGGGCACGATCCTCACCCCCCGATAGACCTGGCCAACCCGATCCCCGGCATAGGCCGCTTGAATGGTTTGCAGCAACGCCTGGGCGGTCACGCCGTCGCGGCGCATCGCCCCGCGCCGGGCGGTAATCGCGATGGTCGGCGTATTGGGCGGGGCTTCGAGCGTAACCGCCCCGGCGCCTTTCACCCGGCGCAGAAGGGCAGCGATTTTTTCGGCGTCATTGCCCAGAGCCTGCATATGCGGCCCATACACGGTTACCACGAGCGGCGCGGTAAAGCCCGACAGCCCTTCATGGATGCGCTCAGCCAAAAACGTATTGACCCAGAACCGCGTTCCCGGCGCGCCACGCACTGAAGCGAGCAAATGCTGCGCCTCCGCAGCGACGTCATTCGCGCCATTGCTGCGCAAGGTCATGTCAATTTCGGCTTTGTTGGTGCCGGGATGACCGTTACTCAAATTGGCTCGACCAATATGCATCACCACCCGTGCCACCGATTTTTCATGGTCCAGCTTGGCAAACACCCGCTCGCCAATGCTGATCATGCTATCAATCGAGGTGCCGGGGGCGGTCTGGAAATGCATGATCACCTGCCGCGCGTTGAATTGCGGCAAAAAGCTCACCCCAATCGCACCGATGCTCACGGCCAAGCCAACAAACAGCACGGCAACCACCAGGGTAAAAATCCGAAACCGCTTATTCACCCAATCGAGAACCCGACCATAACAGCCACGGGCGATGCGTATGGGTGCGGGTTCACTATCGCTGACACCGGCCCGCGCCAGCAACAAAGCGGCGAGCGCGGGGGTCAAAGTGAGTGCGACGACCAACGAGGACAGGATCGCCGCGATATAAGCGATGCCCAGTGAGGCAAATAAGCGTCCGGGCACGCCGCCCAATAACAAAATCGGGATGAAAATAATCGCGACCGACAAGGTCGCATAAATAATCGCACTGCGTACTTCGACTGATGCGCGCAAAATAACCCCGAGCGGCGGTTCAGGGTTCGGGCGGTTCCGGTTTTCGCGCAATCGGCGAAAAATATTCTCAGCATCAACCACCGCGTCATCGACCACAGCACCCAGCGCAATCGCGAGGCCGGCCAGCGCCATGATGTTGAGCGTAATCCCCATCAGCCGCAGGATTTCGGTTGCGGCCAGCAGCGAAACCGGGATCGAGGCGAATGAAATCAACGCCACCCGCCAGTTGCGCAGCATCAGGAACAGCACCACCAAAATTAACCCCGCGCCAATCGCCAAATCAATG
>JAJZEG010000253.1 GCA_021828605.1 Pseudomonadota bacterium
ATCGGTCGCTGCGGCACCTATCAATATCTGGACATGGATCAGGTGATCAACCAATCGATGATCAGCGCGAAAAATTTCCTAACGAACCTCCGCTAACCCCACCGCCCATAACGCAAACGCATAAGTCAGTGCCACCTGCTTCAACGCATCAAACCGCCCCGCCGATCCACCATGCCCGGCGGTCATTTCCATATGCAATAAAATCGGCTGCGTCCCGGTACTCGCCGCCCGCAACCGCGCGACAAATTTCGCCGGCTCCCAATAAGTCACCCGCGGGTCCGATAACCCCCCGGTCGCTAACACCGCCGGATAGGGCAGGGGCCGGATATTATCATAGGGCGAATAAGCCGCAATCGCGTCATACGCCGCATCATCCACCAGCGGGTTACCCCATTCCGGCCATTCCGGCGGCGTTAGCGGCAGGCTCTCGTCAGACATGGTGTTGAGCACATCAACAAACGGCACCGCCGCAATAATCCCAGCCCATAAATCAGGCCGCATGGTGAGCACCGCCCCCATCAACAGCCCGCCCGCCGATCCGCCCAGCCCGACAATATGTCCAGCCCGCGCCATCCCGCGCCCGATCAACCCATCGGCCACATCAATGAAATCGGTGAAACTCACCGCCTTGCGCAAGCCCCGCGCCGCCAAAAACCAGCCCCAACCCAACTCGGTCCCGCCGCGAATATGCGCAATCACATAAACAAACCCCCGATCCACCAGGCTCAGCACATTCGCGCGAAACCCCGGATCGGTCGGAATCCCATAAGCCCCATAGCCATACAGCAACAAAGGCGCCGAGCCATCGGCAGCCACATCGCGCCGATGCAACAAAGTCACCGGCACCAGAACCCCATCCCGCGCAGCAATCTCCAACCGCGTGGTCACATAATCGCCCGGCTCATGCCCGGAGAGAATTTTCTGCGCCTTCACCAACAGCCGGTCACCGCTGGCCATGTCATAATCAAACCACTGCGTCGGTGTCGTCATCGAAGAATAACGAAACCGCAGCATATCCGTATCAAACGCGAACCCATCCTCGATCCGCACCACATAAGCCGGTTCATCGAACCCAATCCGCCGTTCAGCACCCTGCGCATCGAGGAGCAAAATCTCGGTATTCGCCTTCACCCGCACCAACACCGCCAAATGCCGGGCAAACGGCGCCATCTCGACCACAAACCGCCCCGCCCGATGCCCGAGCAACTCAACCCAATCCGCCCGAGCCGGCCGCGCATAATCCGCCACCATCAGCCGGAAATCTTCGGCCTGATCATTGGTGCGAATAATCAACCGCCCACCCCAATCATCAACCTCATAGCGCATCCCAGCCTGCCGCTGCTCAATCAATATCGGCGCCGCATCCGGCGTCGCGCCGGGAATAAACCAGGCCTCGCTGGTTTCCTGATTGCCACAATCAATAAACACGGCTTGCCCGGATCGCGCGGCCTTTACCCCCAAAAAAAATCCCGGATCATTTTCCTGATAAACCAAATGATCAAAATCCCGCCCAATCGCCCGTCGCATCACCCGCGTCGGACGCCCATGATCATCCCGATAAATCCAGAAAATATGCCCAGAATCCGCCGACCAACAAAAATCCCCCGTACACGCTTCAATCGCCGGACCCACCATCGCACCGCTGGCAATCTCCATCACCCAAACCCGGTACACTTCCGAGCCCTGCACATCCTCAGCGAACGCAAACAACCGATGATCCGGACTATGCATGGTCGCGATGATTTTGAAATAATCCTGCCCCACCGCGCGGCTATTGGCATCGAGCAAAACCTGCTCCGCCCCGCCACTGCGCTTGGTGCGCGCATAAATCGGATGTTCCGCCTCCGGCGCATACCGATAATAATAATCCCACTCCCCATCCGGCGTCGGCGGCGAGCGATCATCCGGATCAATCCGCGCCTGCATCTCGGCGCGCAACTGCTCCTGCAAATCCTTGGTCGCGCCGAGCACCTGCTCGGTATAGACATTTTCAGCCGTCAAATAATCACGAATATCCGCGCGCAACAAAGCCGGATCGCGCAATACTTTTTGCCAGTCGGGATCCTTCATCCAGTGATAATCATCAACCCGCACCCGCCCCAACTGCCGATGCTCAACCGGCTCGCGCTTCGCCTGCGGTGCCTCACTCTGCGCCTGATTCATACCGCCGTTCCTCCCACTGTTAGTCCCGATATTTTTATCGTCGGCTGGCCAACCCCCACCGGCACGCTCTGGCCATTTTTGCCACACGTGCCAATCCCCGGATCAAGCTCCAAATCCGCACCAATCATTTCCACCTTGGTCAGCGCATCCGGCCCATTGCCAATCAGCGTCGCCCCCTTGAGCGGCGCACCAACTTTGCCATTCTCAATCAAATACGCCTCCGAGGCGGAAAACACGAATTTGCCCGAGGTAATATCCACCTGCCCGCCACCAAAATTCGCCGCATAAATCCCGCGCTTGATCGAGCCGATCATGTCGTTTTTGCTTGCGTCACCCGCTAACATAATGGTATTCGTCATCCGCGGCATCGGACTATGCGCGTAGGATTGCCGCCGCCCATTTCCCGTGGGGCGCATATTCATCAACCGCGCATTTTGTCGGTCCTGAATATAACCGGTCAAAATCCCGTCCTCGATCAGCACCGTTTTTTGGCTCGCCGTGCCTTCATCATCCACTGTTAGTGAACCGCGCCGATGCGCAATCGTGCCATCATCAATCACGGTTATGCCTTTGCTGCCCACCCGCGCCCCCATCAATCCCGCAAATGCCGAGGTCTGCTTGCGATTAAAATCCCCCTCCAACCCATGGCCAATCGCCTCGTGCAGCAAAATCCCCGGCCAGCCTGCGCCGAGCACCACCGGCATTTCGCCTGCGGGAGCCGGAATACTGGTCAGATTCAGCGCCGCTTTCCTGATCGCCTCATCCGCCGCCGCCCGCCAGAATCCCGGCGCGGTCACGCTCTGATAAGTCGCGCGTCCCCCCGCACCATGACCGCCGCTCTCGCGCCGACCGGCCTGCTCCATCACCACCGACACACTCAACACCACTAACGGCCGCACATCCGCCACCTGCACCCCATCGGCGCGCAAAATCTCGACCACCTGCCACTCACCGGCCAGGCTCGCCGTCACCTGCACCACCCTTCTATCCTGCGCGCGGGCATAGGCATCGATTTCCGCGAGCAAATCCGCCCGCGCGGCAAACCCCATCGCGGTAAACGGATTTTCAGCGGTATAAAGTGCCGCACCCCGCGCACGCGGCCCCACCGCGACGCTTCCGGCTTCACCAGCCCGCGCATCGCGCAAGGTCGCCACCGCGCGGCCCAAAGCAGCCTCGGAAATCTCCCCGGCATGCGCATAAATCGACCCTTCGCCGGTCACCGCGCGCAAACCAAACCCGGACCGACTATCAAAACTCGCCGTGCGAATCCGGCCATCATCAAAACTAACGACTTCAGATTCGCTATATTCCAAAAACAACTCACCATCATCCGCCGCCTCAAGCACCGGGCCGATCATCCGCCGCGCCAAATCCGGATCAAGCCCAGCCGGGCCATGAAACAAGCGATCAGAAATCATGTTTTGTTCCGACATTATTCTCCAGCCCTCATCATTATTTCTGTCGCGTTCAACCCCGGACTTGCCCCGCGCATGGCGTGGCGGCAGGCGATACAAACCGCAAGCAGAACCACCGCCGTCAATTCATGAACATAGCCCAAATCACCCATCCCCGATACGACCACGCTCATCCCCAAAATAAATTGCAGCGTCATCAACCCCGCCAACAGCAAAAACAAATCCCGCGCTTGCGCCCCGAGCGGGGCCCGCAAGCCGATCACCGCCGCAATAATCACCACCAGGCTGGTCACGCTGGCCAGCACCCGATGCTCAAACTGCACCGTGCGCGGATTAGCGACCAGATTAAACCAAGCCGGATGCAGCGCCCAACCGCGCCGGGGAAATATATGCCCGTTCATCAGCGGAAAACTATGATCCACGTGCAACCCGCCCGACCCCGCGACCAGCGCGCCAACCCCGATGGTGAGAATAACCAAAACCACCGCAACACTCAGCAATCGCCGCAACCCGTCATACCCCTCAATCACCACGGGCTCAGGATGGCGGAGCGACAAAGCGGTCCAGAGCATCGCACTGAAAATCAGCATCGCCAGCAGCAAATGCGGCGCCAGATAAAGCGGCGACGGGCGCAACAAACCGGCCATGCCCTGATAGGTCATCACCCAGCCCAGCACCGCCTCGATCACGCCGGCGCCAAACAACCCCAGCAACCACCAGCCGGTGCGCGCGCCGATCCAGCCGCGCGACCAGAACCACCCGAGCGGCAGCAAAAAAGCCACCGCCATCAACCGCCCCCAATCGCGATCCACAATCACCGGCCAGGCCAAGCCCTGGAACTGAGTAAGGCTCATGCCCGGATGCAGCGCCTGGAACTGCCGTGTTTGCTGATACAGTCCAAACAACCGCACCCAAGCAGCATGGGTCAGCGGCGGCAAAATCCCGGTCATCGGCTGCCAGCGTTGCACCGCGAACCCGGCCCCGATGGTGCGCACATCACCGCCGCCGATCACCATGCCGAAAATCATCGCGCAAATAACCAGTAACCACGTCCCAACCAGAAACCGCTGGCGCGCAATCATACCGACCGGCGCCCGAGCAGCTCAAAATACGCCCAAACCGCCGCCGCCAACAGTAAAACCGCGTTGAGCTGGTGGACAATGCCAATATCCAGGATTTTCGACACCAAAGTCGTCACCCCCAAAATATATTGCACAATCACCAAAGCCCCCATCAGCAAAAACGCATCGCGCGCCCGCGATGGCAAATCCGCCCTGATCGCGACCACCACCGCCGCCAGCACCATCAGCGCGGCCAGCGTGCCGATCAGCCGATGATCCCACTGGGTGGTGACTTTACTCAAAAAAAAGTTTCGCCAGAGCGGGTGCAAATGCGCGTAATCGGGAGGAATCCAATGATCCTGCATCAGCGGAAAGCTATTATCGATGGTATAGGCATGGGTGCCCGACAAAAACGTCCCGGCAATGATCGCCACGCTGATCATCACCATCGAGGCGACCGCGAACCAGCGCGCCACCCGGTAGCGTTGGGCGAGGGCAGGGGTCAGCCGTTCGCTCTCGGGCTTGAGCACCACCAAAGCGGTGACAAACACCGCAATCGCCAAAGCCGTCGCGAAGCAATAATGCACCGAGAGCCGAAACACCGACACTTCGGTCAGCCCCGGCTGAAAGCCCGAACGCACCATCCACCAGCCAATCAGCCCCTGCACCCCGCCAAGCACGAACAACAGCGCCAGCCAAGGGCGCAGCCGCCGTTCCAACCGGCCGGTCCACCAGAACCAAACCAACGGCACGCCAAAATCCAACCCCAACAACCGCCCCCATAGACGATGGATCCATTCCGGCCAGAAAATCGCCTTGAACCCGGCCAGATCCATGTGATGATTGAGCAATTTATATTGCGGGATGGTCTTATAGAGCACGAACATCCGCTCCCACGCCGCATGGCTGAGCGGCGGAATGATCCCCGAAACCGGTTGCCAGGCCATAATCGACAGGCCGGCATTGTCGTTTTGCACATAAGCGCCGATGCCGAACATTTCCACAATCAACGCAAAACTGACAAACAGCCAGGTCGCGACCAGCCTGCGGTTGGTCGGCGATGCGGCCATTGCTGCCCGTTCTGCTGTGCGCGTAAGCTGCGCAACCGCTGGCGACGCCATGATATACCTCAGTTTTCGCGTGAATTCTCTTCCCGATTTGCACCCGATTGCCGATTTGTAAACCCTGCGCATCGTGAAGCGGCATCACAGAGTTGGGACACGCCTATCGGCTCAAATAAGTACACCACCAAATCGTGATACGATTTGTTAGTAAATTTCCGCTATGGTCCCATGATGCTGGGTGATCTGACCTTTGATGAGCTGCAAACGTTGACCGCCGAGGCCTTGGCAGCACCTTGGCATCGGCTGCGCTTTCCCGATCGGCTGGAACAATTGCTCGATCAGCAGACCGATAAATCAAGGCTCCGCTATTTCATCCTGGCAATCTCGGTCGGGCTCTGCGTGTTCGAATTGTTTCTGGTCTCCGACCATCAATTGATCCCCGACATGTTCAGGACCGCGCTCATTTTGCGGGCGGTCTGTGGGCCAGCGATTCTTCTGGCGACTATTTTACTGATCCGCCATATCCCGCCCGGCATGGTGCGCGAAGGATTGGCTGTGTTTCCGGGCATCGTGGCGGCCGAAGCGATTTTTATCTTGTTTTTGCTCACCCATTCCCCATACCGCCCGATTTATTTGAACGGGATGTTCCTGACGGTTGTCTATAACAATACCATCGTGCAGGCACGGTTTCCGGCGGCTGTGGCATCGACCATTATCATTACCGCCCTTCTGATCGTGGCGATGGCGTTGGCCCCTGGCGATCCATGGCCAATCGAGTCGGCGCAACTCGGCATCGTGCTGAGTGTCGGCATCATGACCTTGATGGCGAATTTCCAGCTCGAACGCGAAAGGCGGCGGCAATATTTGCTCAATTTACGCGAGAAACTCGCTAATGACGCTTTGGCCGGACATAATCAGAGCTTACGCATTCTGTCCGAGCAGGACGGGTTGACCGGCGCCTATAACCGCCGGGCTTTGGATGATAAATTATCGACCTTATTAATGACAACCAAAACCCAGCATCAGGCGGTTGGGTTGATCATGATCGATGTCGATCATTTCAAGACCTATAATGATCGTTTCGGTCATCTGGCGGGTGATGATTGCCTGCGTCAAATCGCCACCGTGCTGATCAATACCACGCGCAATCGCGGCGATATGGTGGCGCGCTATGGTGGCGAAGAATTCGTGGTCGTGGTGATCAACGCCACCCAAACCGCCGTTCTCGCTTTGGCTGAACGGCTTCGCGGCGCGATCATGGCACAAGCGATCGCAGCACCTCAAAATATCGATGCGGTGATGACGGCGAGCTTTGGGGTGGCATATTGTGCGCATAGTGGTGCGGTTACTGCGCTCCAATGCACCTGCTCCGCGAGCGCGCTGCTCGGTCGGGCTGATGAGGCCCTCTATGCAGCCAAACAAGGGGGGCGCAACCGGGTTTGTGCCGAATAAATGATTATTAACCCCCCGCAACCCAAACAATCCCCCTGATCATGCTATAGAACATTCGGCGAAGGCAGAGTGCAGAACCAACCATCAGCGTAACGGCCCCTTGACCGAATTCGCCGCCCGGTGCATCTAACCATCGAATGCTGGCGTATCTGCAGCATCATCGCGTCTGGACCGTCCTGGTTCCACCGCCGCCTCCTCGCTCTGCTCCGATTGGTTTTTATCTGATGGATCCAAGCCGATCGTCCGTCACGCCTGAGCAGCACCCACGTCCTGTCTGGAATCTCGATGAATCTCGCTGAATTAAAAATCAAATCCCCCACCGATCTGCTCTCACTCGCCGAGGAGTTGCAGGTCGAGAACGCCTCATCACTGCGCAAGCAGGATATGATGTTTGCGATCCTGAAAGCCTATGCCGAGAATGATCAGGCGATCCATGGCGATGGCACGTTGGAAATCCTGCCCGATGGCTTTGGCTTCCTGCGCAGCCCGCAGAGCAATTATCTGCCCGGTCCCGATGATATTTATGTCTCGCCCGCCCAGGTCCGCCGCTACGGTTTGCGCACTGGCGACACGGTGGCCGGTGAAATTCGCGCGCCCAAGGAGGGCGAACGCTATTTCTCGCTGCTCAAGTTAGAGACGATTAACTTTGAAGAGCCCGATGCGGTGCGCCACCGGATCAATTTCGATAATTTGACGCCGCTTTATCCGACCGAGCGGCTGCAAATGGAAATCGAATCGGCCGCGTTGCCCGCCAAGGGCGTGCAAAAGGATAATACCGCCCGGGTGATCGATTTGATTGCACCGATTGGCAAGGGCCAGCGGGCGTTGATCGTCGCCCCGCCGCGCACCGGCAAAACCGTGATGTTGCAAAGCATCGCCACCTCGATTTCCACCAATCATCCCGATGCGTTCCTGATTGTGCTGCTGATCGATGAGCGGCCTGAGGAAGTGACCGATATGGCGCGCACGGTTAAAGGTGAGGTTGTCGCCTCAACCTTTGACGAACCGGCGACCCGCCATGTGCAGGTTACCGAAATGGTGCTCGAAAAAGCCAAGCGTCTGGTTGAGCATAAGCGCGATGTGGTGATTTTGCTCGATAGCATCACCCGCCTCGCACGCGCCTATAACACCGTGGTACCGTCATCGGGCAAGGTGCTGACCGGCGGTGTTGACGCCAATGCGCTGCAAAAACCCAAACGGTTTTTTGGTGCCGCGCGTAATATCGAAGAGGGTGGCAGCCTGACCATTATCGCGACCGCCTTGATCGATACCGGCTCGCGGATGGATGAAGTGATTTTCGAAGAATTCAAAGGCACCGGCAATTCCGAAGTGATTTTGGATCGTAAACTCTCGGATAAGCGCACCTTCCCCTCAATCGACATCACCAAATCGGGCACCCGCAAAGAGGAATTGCTGGTGGAAAAAGCGACCTTGTCGAAAATGTGGGTGCTGCGCCGCATTCTCAACCCGATGGGGCCGACCGAAGCCATGGAATTCCTGCTCGATAAGCTCAAATATAGCAAAACCAATAATGACTTTTTCGATGCGATGAATACCTGATCCATCGCGGCGCATTCCACCCGATTTTGTTCAAATTCGATAGAGGACCAACCATGCCCGACAACCATAGCCCGACCGATTACAAAGTCCGTGACATCACCCTCGCTGATTGGGGACGCAAAGAAATCAGCATGGCCGAAACCGAAATGCCCGGCCTGATGGCGCTGCGCGCGGAGTTCGGTAACAGCCAGCCGCTGAAAGGCGCGCGCATTGCCGGCTGTCTGCATATGACCATCCAGACGGCGGTGCTGATCGAAACCCTGACCGCGCTCGGCGCCTCGGTGCGGTGGTCGTCATGCAATATTTTCTCAACGCAGGATCACGCGGCGGCGGGGGTGGCGGCGGCTGGTGTGCCGGTTTTCGCTTGGAAAGGTCTGAGCGAAGAGGAGTTCATGTGGTGCATCGAGCAAACCGTGCGCGGGCCCCAGCAGCCTGATGGCAGTGCCTGGACGCCGAACATGATTCTCGATGATGGCGGCGATCTGACCAAATTGATGCACGACAAATATCCCGAAATGATGAAGGATATTCGCGGTATTTCCGAGGAAACCACGACGGGCGTGCATCGGCTGCGCGACATGGTCAAGGCCCATGCGCTGCTCTGCCCGGCGATTAATGTGAATGACAGCGTCACCAAGTCGAAATTTGATAATCTGTATGGCTGCCGGGAATCGCTGGTCGATGGCATCCGGCGCGGCACCGATGTGATGATGGCGGGTAAAATTGCCGTGGTCGCGGGCTTTGGCGATGTCGGTAAGGGCTCAGCTGCCAGCTTGCGCAATGCGGGTTGCCGGGTGTTAGTGACCGAGATCGACCCGATTTGCGCCTTGCAAGCCGCGATGGAAGGCTATGAGGTCGTCACCATGGATGACGCGGCGCCGCGCGGCGATATTTTCGTCACCGCGACCGGCAATATCGATGTGATCAATGCCGATCATATGCGCGCCATGAAACATCGCGCCATCGTCTGTAATATTGGTCATTTCGATAGCGAAATCCAAATCGAGGCACTGCGTAATTATCGTTGGGACAATGTCAAGCCGCAGGTTGATGAGGTCGAGTTTCCCGATGGCAAGCGCTTGATCGTGCTGTCCGAGGGAAGGCTGGTTAATTTGGGCAATGCCACCGGGCATCCGAGCTTCGTGATGTCGGCGAGTTTCACCAACCAGGTGTTAGCACAAATCGAACTTTGGACCGCGCCTGCGGGTAAATATCACAATCAGCTTTATGTGTTGCCGAAACATCTGGATGAAAAAGTGGCGGCCCTGCATCTTGCTAAGGTTGGTGCTAAACTGACGATGCTCACCCCCGAACAAGCCGAGTATATCGGGGTGGCCTCATCAGGCCCGTATAAGCACGACGAATATCGCTACTAACAGTCGGTGAAATCCAGCGGTGCGATTATCGGCCTGATCGCCCTTGCCTGCCTGCTCGGCGGCATGGTGTTTTTCGGTGTGGTCATGGCGCCGCTGGTTTTTACCAAATTGCTGCCCGGCACAGCGGATTTATTCATTCGCGCGACCTTCCCGCGCTATTATGCCTATGTCGCGGTGACCGCTGGGCTGGCTTCATTTGGTCTCCTGCTCCGAGGCAATTTCGGTCAGGCGATTATTCTGGCACTGGTGCTCATGCTAACCATTTGGCTTTGGCACTCTTGGTTGCCGCATCTGAATCAGGTGCGCGAGGCGGGCAATCAGGCGGCGTTCGCCTGGGGCCATCGATTGTCGGTTTGGTTGAATGGCGCGCAGCTTCTCGCCGTGCTCGCGGTGCTGATCGCGGTCGCGCGGCAATGGCGACGCAATTAGTCCGCTTCTCGATCAACGCCTTGCGCGAGCGCCCAGGCACCGGCCTCGGCAACAATTGGGTCCGCATCATTCGCTAAAAATCGTGCTGATTCCTGCAAGCGTGGGCTGCGGGCATTGCCAATCGCGATGGCAATATTGCGAGCGAAACGGTTGCGGCCAATCCGCTTGATCGGTGAGCCGGTGAAATGCGCGCGAAAGCGGGCATCATCGAGCTGCGCGAGGTCGGCCAGATCGGGCTCGATCAGGTCGGGGCGGGCGGCGAGTTTTTGAGTGCGCGCGGCTTCGGCAAATTTATTCCAGGGGCAAACTGCGAGGCAATCATCGCAGCCATAAATCCGGTTGCCGATGGCTTTGCGAAATTCAAGCGGGATCGGGCCGGGATGCTCGATGGTCAGATAGGCGATGCAGCGCGTGGCATCGAGCCGGTAGGGTGCCGGAAACGCGTTAGTGGGGCAAGCGGTTTGGCATTTGGTGCAGCTCCCGCAGCGATCCGCGTGCGGCGGATCGGGCGGCAAATCAAGCGTGGTCATGATTTCGCCAAGCAACAGCCATGAGCCATGGGAGCATGAAACCAGATTGGTATGTTTGCCTTGCCAGCCAAGGCCAGCCTGTTGGGCGAGGGGTTTTTCCATCACCGGCGCGGTATCGACGAAAACCTTGACCGAGCCGCCCGCGCGCGCAATCAAGGCTTGGGCGAGATGTTTCAGTTTTCCTTTGATGATATCGTGATAATCCCGATTGCGCGCATAGACCGAGATAGTGCCGCGCTCGGATTTGGCCAGTGTGGCGAGCGGTGCCTCGGCAGGGGCGTAGGATAGGCCGAGCGAAATTATACTAACGGCATCGGGCCATAATGTTTGTGGATCGGCGCGCTGGTCGGCACGGTCTGCCATCCAACCCATGCTGCCATGGTGGTTTTGGGCGAGAAAATGATTGAGCCGATCACGCTCGGCGGCGCTGAGGCTTGCCCGGGTGATGCCAACCGCATCAAAGCCCAGGGCGTAAGCCCGGTCTTCGATAAATTGTTTGAGCGAAAGCTCAGCCACGGCCGCGATAGGGAGCTGCCCCTTGCTCGGGCAGGAAAATTCCCTCGGGTGGCGCGCCGGTCTGCCAGAAAATATCGATCGGCATGCCGCCGCGCGGATACCAATAGGCGCCGATGCGCAGCCAAAGCGGGTTGATCGCGGCGATGATGCGCTGCGCGATCATCATGGTGCAGGCTTCATGAAACGCGCCATGGTTGCGAAACGCGGTGAGAAAAAGTTTTAGCGATTTGCTCTCCACAATCCAATCAGCGGGGATGTAGTCGAGCACGATATGGGCGAAATCCGGCTGGCCGGTAATCGGGCAGAGCGAGGTGAATTCCGGGCAGGTAAATCGCACCACATAATGGCTGCCAGCGGCGGGGGCGCTGACCCGCTCCAGCGTGGCGGCGTCGGGATCGGTCGGGATCGCGCTATGCTGGCCGAGGGCTTGCAAATTGGCATAACGCTGATCGGGGCTGGGTTTATCGGTCATCGGTTTGGGTCCATCCGAGGCGGGTGGCGGTCATGTAGTCGGTAAAGCTTTGGTTCGCGATGGCGTCGCGCGCGCCGCGCATCAGCGTCTGATAATAGGTCAAATTATGCGCGGTGAGGAGCACCGGGCCGAGAATTTCGGTGCAACGGAACAAATGATGCAAATAAGCCCGGCTATGGCGGGTGCAGGCCAGGCAAATGCAGCCGGGATCGAGTGGGCGATCATCATCGGCGAAGCGGGCATTGCGCAAATTAAACACGCCGCGCGCGGTATAAGCGCGGGCGGTGCGTCCGGCGCGGGTGGGCATCACGCAATCGAACATATCAACGCCGCGCGCGATGGCGCCGAGCAAATCATCGGGGGTGCCCACACCCATCAAATAACGCGGTTGATGCGCGGGCAGATGCGGAATTGTGTAGTCAAGCGTTGCGAACATCGCCGATTGACCTTCACCCACCGCGAGGCCGCCAATGGCGTAGCCGTCAAAATCCAGGGCTTGGAGCGCTTCTGCGGAGGTCGCGCGCAAATCCTCGAACACGCTGCCTTGGACAATGCCAAACTGGCCGTAGCCGGGGCGTTGGATGAAGGCCGTGCGCGAGCGCGCCGCCCAGCGCATCGAGAGCCGCATCGACGCGGCGGCCTGGTCATGGGTGGCGGGGAAGGGCGTGCATTCATCGAACGCCATGGTGATGGTGGCATCGAGATCATGCTGGATCGATGTGGAAACTTCCGGGGTGAGGTGATGGGCGGATCCATCGATATGCGAGCGGAAGGTCACACCGACCTCATCGATTTTGCGCAAACCGGCGAGGGACATCACCTGGAAGCCACCCGAATCGGTGAGAATAATCCCAGGCCAGTCCATCATTTTATGCAAACCACCGAGCCGCGCGACCCTGGCGGCACCGGGGCGGAGCATCAGATGATAGGTGTTGCCCAGCACGATTTCGGTGCCGGTCGCGCGCACCGCATCGGCGGTGAGCGATTTCACCGTCGCCGCCGTGCCGACCGCCATGAAGGCCGGGGTTTGCGCGCTGCCATGGGCGGTTTGCAGTATGCCGCGCCGGGCGGCACCGTCCGTTGCGGTGATTGAGAGGTGAAACGCGCTCATGCCCGCTCTAACAAGCAGGCATCGCCATAGGAATAGAACCGGTAGCCCTGCGCGATGGCGTGGGCATAGGCGGCCTTGATCCGCTCGAGCCCGGCAAAGCCGGCGACCAGCATCAGCAAGGTTGAACGGGGCAGATGAAAATTGGTCACTAACAAATCAGCCGCATGCATTGTCACGCCGGGATGCAGAAAGATTGTGGTCTCGGCCGCGAAAGGTTGAATAACTCGCTCGGGCGTGACGGCTGATTCCAGCAGGCGCAGCGCGGTGGTGCCGACGGCAATAATACGCCCGCCAGCTTGGCGCGCGGCATTGATTTGGGCCGCGCTGGCTTCGGTGATTTCGCCGTATTCAGCGTGGATTTTATGGCTATCGATGGTCTCGCCGCGCACCGGCAGAAACGTGCCCGCCCCAACATGCAAAGTGACGCGCGCCAGCCCGATCCCGCGTGCGCTCAGCGCCTCTAACAAGGATGGGGTAAAATGCAGCCCGGCGGTGGGGGCGGCGACCGCGCCGGGGCGATCAGCGAAAACGGTTTGGTAATCGCTGGCATCCTGCGCGGTCGGGCCGTTGGGACGGGCGATATAAGGCGGCAAAGCCAGCGCCCCGCAAGCGGCCAAAGCGGCGTCGAATTCGGCACCGGTTCGGTTAAAGTGCAGCGTGGCACTGCCATCATCGTCACGGGCGATGATGTCGGCGGTGAAATTATCCGCGCCACGCAGGATCAACTGCTCGCCAATGCGCGCGCGCCTTGCATTGCGCAGCAACACAAGCCAGCGGCCATCGGGCAACGGGCGATCAAGGGTGATGCCGATGGTCGCGTTGCCGCGCGTCGCGGTGAGTTGGGCCGGGATCACTTTGGTATCATTGACCACTAGGCAATCGCCGGGACGCAGCAGATCCGGCAGGTCATAAATATGAGAATCGATCAGGCTGGTCGGGCGCACCTGCAACAGCCGCGCGGTGTCGCGCGGGCGGGCCGGTTCGGTCGCGATGGCGTCCGGCGGCAGCTTATACTCGAAATCGGCCAGCTGGAGCGGGGCGTTTATCAAGTCGGGTTGGGGGCGAGGCGCCGGGTGAGCAGGATCAGCGGCAGGGAGAACAGGATGGACCAGATTTTGCCGACGATTTGGCCGGGCAGAAAGGCGAGCGAATCAAAAGCGAGCCAGAGAAACACGGTGGAATCGATGATAATGCCGACCGCCGAGGAGAGCAGCACGGCGCGGATCAGTCCGCGCTGTTGCAAGGGCGTATAGATGGCGAAATCGGCGAATTCGGAAAGCATGAACGCGCTGATCGAGGCGATCACTAACGCTTGCGGTGCCACCAGCACCGAAACACCGGCCCCGGCAATGATCGCGAACACACCGAAGGATTTGCCAAGGCAGCGTTGCACGATATCGCGCAGCACCAGAGCCGCCCCGGCGGTGAGCACGCCTGAGGGCGCCATCAGGCCGGGGGCGACCGGGATCAGGCAGGGCTGATGCAATCGGCAGACCGTGCCAACATGCCCGATCAGCCAGTTGGCCAGCGGGATCGATAGAATGAACAAAATAAAGGCCACCCAACCGAGGCGGCGCGGTGCCAACAACATCGATCAGTCCTCAAGATAGGTGGAAATTTCAACCAGATTACCATCCGGGTCGCGGCAATAGACCGAGCGCATCGCGCCGAGCGCGCCCATTTTCACCGCAGGCCCCTCGACCACCGCGACATTCTGGCCGCGCAAATGCGTGACCACATCTTCGGAGCCTAACGCGGTGATAAAACAAATATCCAAGGCGCTGGGCTGCGGTTTGGCGGCGTGCGGCGCGATTTCCGAACCCGCCTGATGCAAATTGAGCTTTTGCGCACCGAACCGCAGCGCGATGCGCCGGTCCGCACCAAATTCCTCGCGCTCCATGCCGAGCACCCGCTCATACCAATCGGCGGTCGCATCGATATCGGCGCAGGTGATCACCACGTGATCGATCCGGTCGATGGTGAATTTCATCGGGTCATCCTAAATTTTCAAAAAAATCATTGCCCTTATCGTCGATCACGATGAAAGCCGGGAAATCCTCGACGGTGATTTTCCAGATCGCTTCCATGCCCAATTCGGGATATTCCAGCACCTCGACCGCGCGGATATTGCGTTCGGCCAGCACCGCTGCCGGGCCGCCGATTGAGCCGAGATAGAACCCGCCATGGGCTTTGCAGGCGTCGCGCACCTGCTTGGAGCGATTGCCCTTGGCGAGCATGACCAGCGATCCGCCCGCCGCCTGCAACGCATCGACATAGCTATCCATCCGCCCCGCCGTGGTCGGGCCGAAACTGCCGGTGGCCATGCCGGCCGGGGTTTTCGCCGGACCCGCATAATAGATCGGGTGGTTCTTGACGTAATCGGGCAGACCTTCCCCGCGATCCAGCCGTTCCTGCAATTTGGCATGGGCGATGTCGCGCGCGACGATAATGGTGCCGGTGAGGGCGACCCGGGTTTTGATCGGATGCTGGCTGAGTGTTGCCAATATCGCAGGCATCGGTTGGTTCAAATCGATGCGCACCACCTCGCCACCGAGATGGGCGTCGGTGATTTCCGGCAAAAACCGCGCCGGATCGCGCTCAAGCCGTTCGAGGAATACGCCCTCTGCGGTGATTTTGGCTTTGATTTGCCGGTCCGCCGAGCAAGACACGCCGATACCAATCGGCAGTGACGCGCCATGGCGCGGCAGGCGAATCACCCGGACGTCATGGCAGAAATATTTGCCGCCGAACTGCGCGCCAATGCCCAGCCTGCGGGTCATCGCCAGAATTTCCTGCTCCAGCCCGAGATCGCGAAAGCCATGGCCGCTCGGCGAGCCCTGGGTCGGCAGCGTGTCCAGATAATGGGTCGAGGCGAGCTTGACGGTTTTCATCGTCGCCTCCGCCGAGGTGCCGCCAATGACAATCGCTAAATGATAAGGCGGGCAGGCCGAGGTGCCGAGGGTTTTGACTTTGGCTTCGATAAAAGCGAGCAATTTGCCCGGGTTCAGCACCGCGCGGGTCTCTTGATAGAGAAAGGATTTATTGGCCGAGCCACCGCCTTTGGCGACGAACATCAGCTCGAATTCCTCGGCATGCGCCTCACCGGGGGCGGCATAAATATCAAACTGCACCGGCAGGTTGGTGCCGGTATTGACCTCCTCATAGAGGCTGAGCGGCGCCATTTGCGAATAGCGCAAATTGGTTTCGGTAAAGGTGCGCATCACCCCATGGGCGAGGGCTTGCTCCTCATTGCCGTCAACCCAGACGCGCTGGCCCTTTTTGCCGAACACGATGGCGGTGCCGGTATCCTGGCACATCGGCAGCACGCCGCCTGCGGCGATATTGGCGTTTTGCAAAAACGCCATCGCGACATAGCGGTCATTTTCCGACGCCTCGGGATCATCGAGAATGGCGCTGAGTTGCTGCAAATGCGCCGGACGCAGTAAATGCGAGACATCGCGGAACGCCTCGAAAGCCAAGGAGGACAAAGTCTCCGGCGCGATTTTGACCACGCGCTTGCCCTCGATTTCGAAAGTCGAAATGCCGGGCAAATCAAGCTTGCGCCAGGCGGTTTGATCCGGGCCCAGCGGCAGGAGCGGGCTGTAGGGCGTATCCTGGATCGATGGGGTGGATGCATTCATCTTGGATGTCCTCGCTTAGAGCCGGATGACATTTAATGGAATCACCCTGTGATCCCATTAAATGTCTGAATCCGCCTCTGCAATATGTTTAGAGGGCGATTCAGACATAAGGATAAGCTGCAAGCGGATTATCCTTATGTCATCGCGCTCTACGCGATCAGGTCAGGATTTCGGCGGAGTCCGACGCCGGAACGCATCAAGGCTGACCACCGGGGCCGAACCATCGGTCGAGACTGCTTGGTCAGGATTGTCGGGTTCAGGGTCGGGGATCGGTTCCGGATCGGGGGTAGCGGGCGGTTCGACGGAAAATTGCAGGCCGAATTGCACGTACGGATCGGCGAAGCTGGTGACCGCCTCAATCGGGATATCGAGGGTTGAGGGAATGCCACCGAAGGAGAGAGTCACCGAAAACCGCTTACCGGGATAATCCACCAGCAAATCACGATATTGATGTTGCAGCACAATGGTCATTTCGGCGGGGAAGCGTTCGCGCAGCCTGGCAGGCATGGTCACGCCGGGGAAATCGGTGCGAAAATTGATATAGAAATGGTGATCGCCGGGCAGCCCGTGGGTTGCCGCGTGATCAAGCGCCAAGAGCACCACGGCACGCAGGGCTTCGCTGGCCCAGCTATCATAGGGCAGCATGCTTTCAATCGGCACGTCGTCATCATTATCCATGCGCTTGCCCATAGCCCGGCTACGACCGGGGGCCAAGGGTATCACGGCAGATCAGACCTCCATCGCGTGGCCTACTGCATCGTCTCATGTCCAGTTTTAATCTGAAATCCAAGGGATTTCAGATCGGGACACTCGGCTATGTCTTCTCGTGTCCACTTTTAATCTGAAATCCAACGGATTTCAGATCGGGACACTTGGCTACGTCTTCTCGTGTCCACTTTTAATCTGAAATCCAACGGATTTCAGATCGGGACACTTGGCTACGTCTTCTCGTGTCCACTTTTAATCTGAAATCCAACGGATTTCAGATCGGGACACTCGCTCATTGCCCGTCTTGCAGCTCACGATAATAATGTTTGGAATATTTCGCGGTGATCCGCTCGGTCTGCACCATCACCGCGATATCGGTGGTGTTGAACTGTCTATCAATCACCGCCCCGTCGCCGACAAAGCCGCCGAGCCGCAGATAGCCTTTGATCAAAGGGGGTAATTCACGCAGCACGCGGCGGTTATTGACCTCGCTTTTATCAAGCCGCTGCATCTCGACATAGCGCGATGGCAAAGCGCGCGGGCGGATTTCCGGTGGGGCGAGATGGTTATCATATAAATAGGTCAGGGGTGCTGCGAGCGCATCCAGATCGGTGCCGGGCAGGCTGGCACAGCCGAACATCACGGCAATCTGATGCAACGACACATAGGCGGCAATGCCGCGCCAGAGCAGCTGCATCACCGCGCGCGAGCGATAGCGCGCATCAACGCAGGAGCGACCCAATTCCAGCTTGCGCCCGGCATAGCGCTCCAACGCCGACAGATCATATTCATCCGCCGAATAAAACTGCCCGACCCGCGCCGCCGCCTCCTGGCGGATCAGCCGATAGGTGCCGACCACGCCGATCGCCTCGTCACCACCGGTTACCAGATCATGATCAATCACCATCAAGTGATCGGCAATCGCATCGAAATGATCGCAATCGCGACCCGAAGCCAGGGTGGTCGCATCCGGGGTCGCGCCCATTTCATGGTAAAACACCCGGTAGCGCAGCCGTTGCGCCGCATCCAGATCCGCAGCCGAACAGGCAAGCCGCACACCCAAATTCCCCGCACGCAGTTCCTTGAAGCCAACCGCCTCGATCTCCGGGACGATCATCGTCGCCAAGGCTTCATGCATGACGCGACCGGCTGGCTGGCTTGGCGGTGGTGGGCTCGGGGCGGATCCGGCGACCAAATAATTCAATTTTCAGTGAAATCAACTCATAGCCATGGCGCGCGGCTAAGCGTCGCATCAAAGCCTCGGTTTCGGGTTCGTCAAACTCGATCACAGCACCACTCTCTCGGTCCACAAGGTGAAAATGATCTCGCTCCCCTGACGGTTCATAGCGCGCCCGCCTGCTGCCCAAATTCCGCCGTTCCAAAAGTCCGGCCTGCTCGAACAGACGCACCGTGCGGTAAATCGTTGCCAAGGAGATACGCGGATCGACTTGATGCACCAATCGATGCAGTTCATCAACATCCGGATGGTCGGTCACATCGGACAATACCTGCGCAATGACCCGCCTGGGGTGGGTCATTTTTAGCCCGTGGGCCGCGCATTGGCGCTCGATCCGACTCTCCATCACCGGGCTTGTGAACCATCTCAGCCACGCGGTCCATCCCTGGGTTAAGCAGGGGGGCAAAGCGGGGGGTAAGCGGGATTTTTGATCCGCCATGCGGATAAATGCCAGCCATGCTTCCCCAAGGGCTGGTCAATCACAACAAATTGCGCGAATAATCGAGGGAGATTAGTCAATTTTGACCCTAATGTCCCGACTTTTGAATGGAGCGCAGCGTGGCGGCGCGGATCGATACCAAGACAAAACTGCTGAATAGCGCAGAAGAGTTATTCATCGCGAACGGGATTGGCGCGGTTAGTTTTCGCGAAATCAACCGGGCGGCAGGGCAGCGCAACGCCTCGGCGTTGCACTATCATTTTTCTAACCGCGAACGATTACTGGAAGCGTTGATCGACCGGCGGATGCCTCTTGTCGATGCGCGGCGGATTGAGTTGATGCAAATTTGTGTGGCAGCGCCGGAAAATGAGCAGCTGCGCCGCTTGGCCGAAGCCGTGGTGATCCCGCTCGCCGATACGGTGAAATCGCGCGAGGATCGCCTGAACTGGGTGCAGCTCCATGCGCGCATTTATCAATATGATGCCTTTGATTTCGGGCGATATTTCACCAATAGCGGCTATGTTGAAGGGCTGCTGATGGGCAGGCGCTGTTACGCCGCGTTGCGCGCGGATTTGCCGATCATTGTGCGCGACCAGAGGTTGATGTTTGCGATTCGCATCGCGGTGCAGGCGCTGTCGGATTGGCAGCGCGGGGTGATTCCGCGCCAGAGCATGATTGCCGATGGCGATTTTCTGAGTTTTCTGGGCAATTTGCTGGATATGATCGAAGCCGGGTTAGGCGCGCCGAGTTCACCGGTCACCCGCGAGCGATTCGCCGCCCAAGGGTTTCGGATTAGTCGAGACATGGATTGAGAGCCGCCGGGAACCGCGCTGGATGACCGCGACGCGCCCCGGCGAAGCCCAGCGCGGCGCCTGGTTTGCCACGGCGATTCTGTCGCTGGGCTATTTGCTGGCCTTCGCTGATCGCACGGTGATTGCGCTGCTGGTCGGGCCGATTGAGCGTGATTTGCATCTGAGCGATGTGCAGCTCGGCTTGCTGCAAGGCACGGCTTTCGCGTTGTTTTATGCGGGTTTTGGCCTGCCCATCGCTTGGGCGATTGATCGGCGGGCCCGCGTGCCGATCATTGCCAGCGGGATTTTGGTGTGGAGCGCAATGACCGGCCTATGCGGGTTGAGTGGCGGTTTCGCGCCGTTTTTTGCCGCCCGCATCGGGGTCGGCGCGGGTGAAGCAACGATCCTGCCGGGGGCGACCTCGGTGCTTGCCGATTATTTTCCGCCCGCCCAGCGCGGGCGGGTGCTCGGCGTGTTTGCCTCGGGGATTTATGTTGGCAGTGCGGCGGCGCTGATCATTGGCGGGATTTTGCTGCGACGTTTCGCCGCCCACCCGCTGGATTTGCCCCTGATCGGGGTGATCGCCCCCTGGCGCGCGGTGTTTTTGATCATTGGTGCGCCGGGGGTACTGCTTGCCGCAGCGGCGCTGCTGATGCGCGAGCCGACACGGCAGGCGGCGGTGCGACCGGGCCAGTCCTTCATCGCGAGCTGCACCGAAGCGGGGGGCGCGCTGGTTGCGCATTTGATCGGCTTCACCGCCATCGCCTTCGCCAGCTACGCCGCCACCGCCTGGCTGCCCACTTTGTTCATTCGCAATCACGGCTGGAGTGCGGCGGAAATTGGCGTCCGATTCGGCCTCTTGGTGCTGGTGATCGGGCCAATGGGCTCGGTGTTTGGCGGCTGGCTGGCCGATCGGTTCGAGCAAGCCGGACGGCGCGATGGCAAATTTGTCGTCGGTATTCTGGCCGGGCTCGGGGTGATCCCCTCGGCGATGCTGGTTGGCCTGGCGCCGGGAGCCGCTTTGGCCTTTGCCGGGGTGGCGCCGGTGATATTTTTCACCAGCTTCGTCTGGGGGATTGCGCCGGGTGCGTTGCAGGAAATTATTCATGGCGCGGTATTGGGCCGGGTGACGGCGATTTATACCGCGATTCTGAACTTGTTTGCGCTGGGTTTGGGGCCGTTGAGTGTGGCGCTGCTGGCGCATCGGCTGGATGTCACTCTCGGTGTGGCGATGGCGATAATCGCCCCGCTGGCCGGGCTGATCGCCGCCATTGCTTTCGCCCTCGGGCGCCGGTCCTATCGCGCGCGACGCGTGGCGTTAGAAGGCGTGGTCAAGCCATAATCCAAATAAAGATCGGGGAGCGAAATCATGGAGCGTAAAGACGCGACGCCAGCCACCCAGGCAATCCACGCCGCTTTGCGCGCACAGCTGCCACCCGATGACGGCACCGATTTTGCCGATGCACAGCGCGGCCTGATCGCGCGGCTCGATCCCGCGCCGATTGCCCGCATGGCGGGCGGCGGCCGACCGGTGTGGGATTTTGCGGCACTCACCGCAGGGCAGGGGCTCGATGCGCCCTGTCCACCCACGGTTAATCCCAGCCTGTGGCGGCAGGCGCGGTTGAACGCGATTGGCGGGCTGTTTGAGGTCTGTCCCGGGATTTATCAGGTGCGCGGGCTCGATTTATCGAACATGACCTTTATCGAAGGCCAAACCGGTCGGATCGTGGTCGATACGCTGATTTCGCGCGAATGCGCCGCTGCGGCGATTGCCCTGCTCAACCAGCATCGCGGCGTGCGCCCGATTTCGGCGTTGATTTACACCCATAGCCATGTCGATCATTTCGGCGGCGCCGAGGCGGTGCTCGACCACGCAGTGCCGGATTTGCCGATCATCGCGCCCGCTGAGTTTTTGCGCCATGCGGTGTCGGAAAATATTCTGGTCGGCAACGCGATGCGTCGGCGGGCGGCCTATATGTATGGCGCATTGCTGCCGAGTGACGCGCAAGGGGCGGTGGATGCGGGGCTGGGCAAAGCGACCTCCAGCGGGCGGGTTGGCTTGCTCGCCCCCAACCGGATCATCGCCGAGGATGGCGCGACCGCGACCATCGATGGCGTCGCGTTCGAGTTCCAACTCGCGCCGGATACCGAGGCGCCCGCC
>JAJZEG010000289.1 GCA_021828605.1 Pseudomonadota bacterium
GGGGAGTGCCAGTTTTTCGAGGTTGGCCGCGTAGGGCATCGGCACGTCGAGCCCGGCGACGCGGAGCGGTGGTGCATCGAGCCAGTCAAAGGCGTGCTCAGTGATTTGCATGGAAATTTCTGCGCCAATCCCGGCGAACGGCCAGCCTTCTTCGATGGAGACCACGCGATTGGTTTTTTTCACTGAGGCGACGATGGTCTCGATATCGAGGGGGCGAATGGTGCGCAGATTGATCACTTCGGCGGAAATACCCTGCTGGTCGAGAAGGTCGGCGGCTTTCAAAGCGACATCGACCATGAGCGAAAACGCGACGAGGGTGACATCCTCGCCGGGCCGCTCGATTTTCGCTTTTCCGATGGGCAGAATGAAATCCTCGTCGGTTGGCACAGCGAACTTATGGCCATAGAGAATTTCGTTTTCGAGAAAAATGACCGGGTTGGGGTCGCGGATGGCGGCGCGCAGCAGGCCTTTGGCATCGGCGGCGGAATAAGGCGCGACCACTTTCAAGCCCGGACAATGGGCATACCAGGAGGCGTAGCATTGGCTATGCTGGGCGCCCACCCGCGCGGCGGCGCCGTTAGGGCCACGAAACACAATCGGGCAGCCCATTTGGCCGCCGGACATATATAAGGTTTTTGCAGCGGAGTTGATGATTTGATCAATCGCCTGCATCGCAAAATTGAAGGTCATGAACTCGACGATGGGTTTGAGGCCGGACATGGCCGCACCGACCGCCATGCCGGTGAAACCATGTTCGGTAATCGGCGTGTCGATGATGCGCTTGGCGCCAAACTCGTCAAGCAGGCCCTGGCTGATTTTGTAGGCGCCCTGATATTGGGCGACTTCCTCACCCATTAGAAACACGTCCTGATCGCGGCGCATTTCAGCGGCCATTGCGTCGCGGAGCGCCTCGCGCACGGTGAGTTCGCTGGTTGCACCCCAGTTTTTATCGTCGGCAATCGGCGCTTGTGGTTGCACGGTGGGTTGAGCGGGGGGTTGAGCGGGGGGTTGGGCTTTCGGTTCGGCTTTGGAGGTTGGCGCTGCGGATGGTTCGCGCGCGCGCGGTGCGTCGGGCTTTTCACCGGCACGTCCAATAATTGCGATGGGCGCGTTGACCGCGACATTATCGGTGCCTGCTGGCACCAGGATTTTTAGCAACTCGCCCTCATCGACCGCTTCGACTTCCATGGTTGCTTTGTCGGTCTCGATTTCGGCTAACACATCGCCCGATTGGATTAGGTCGCCGACCTGTTTCAGCCATTTGGCGAGCTTGCCCTCGGTCATGGTTGGCGAGAGCGCTGGCATCAGGATTTCAGTGCTCATTAATCAGGTCTCCACCAGAATATCAGTCCAAAGCTCAGCCTCAGCGGGCTCGGGGCTCGCTTGGGCAAAATCGGCGGCTTCGGCCACGCGGGTTTTGATTTTCGCGTCAATCGCTTTAAGCGCCTCGGCATCGACACCGAGCGCTTCGAGTTCACGGCGTGCCAGATCGATACAATCATGTTCGGCGCGCATTTTTTCGACTTCGTCGCGGGTTCGGTATTTGGCGGGGTCGGACATTGAATGACCACGATAACGATAGGTCATCATTTCCAACAAATAAGGCCCCTGCCCTGCCCGGCAATGCGCGACCGCTTGCATGCCCGCGCGCTTGACCGCGAGCACATCCATGCCATCGACCTGCAGGCCGGGAATGTTCCACGGCGCGCCGTTTTTGCTCAGATCGTGCGAGGCGGAGGCGCGTTCGACGCTGGTGCCCATGCCGTAACGGTTGTTTTCGATAATGAATATCACCGGTAGTTTCATCAAGGATGCAAGGTTGAAACTCTCGAAGACTTGGCCTTGATTGGAGGCGCCTTCGCCAAAATAGGTCAGGCAGACCTGATGATTGCCGCGATAATGGTTGGCGAAAGCGAGGCCGGTGCCGAGCGAGACCTGCGCGCCGACAATGCCGTGGCCGCCATAGAAGCCCTTTTCCTTGGAGAACATGTGCATCGAGCCGCCTTTGCCGTGCGAATAGCCGCCGGAGCGACCGGTCAGCTCGGCCATCACGCCTTTGGGGTCCATGCCGCAGGCGAGCATATGCCCGTGATCGCGGTAGGAGGTGATGACTTGGTCGCCCGCATTGATCGCGTGCTGCATGCCGGTGACCACCGCTTCCTGGCCGATATAAAGATGGCAAAAGCCGCCAATCAGGCCCATGCCGTAGAGCTGGCCTGCTTTTTCCTCGAAGCGGCGGATCAGCAGCATGGTCTCGTAGGCATGCAGTAAAGCGTCGCGGTCCATGATGGCGTCGGGCTGGGAGGATTTTTTCTGCGCGCCTGATCCTGATTTAGCCTTGGGCGTTGGCGCGGATTTCGCCACCGGTTTCGGCTGACGCTTGACCATGTATTCCTCCATCCGCTGATTGCTGCCGCACATCCCATGCAGCATGATTTCAGGTCTATACACTGCACCGAAATTGGCAAGATCGTGACTTAGATCCGGCACCTTGTGCGGCTGTGCAAGCAGGACGATGAGGCGCCAGCATAAGCGGGGCGGTTGCGATTCCCATGGAAATAGTCACCAAATTCAAGCATTTTAGGCTGACGCAATGGGCAGGCTGCTCCCCGCAGTTCAACGGGTTGGGCGTATCAGCCATGCAATCGGGCGCTGCTTTATCGGCGGGTCGATTATGGGGCCGGATGATGCAACGGAACCACCAAATCATGCGGATTAGCGAGGTTCAATACCGCGCGGCTGCGTTGGTTGAGCATGTCGGCTTCGATCTGATGATCGCGCATCGCATTGTCTCGGTTTTGCCAATAAAGCTGTTGGTCAATGATGTGGGCCTGCAAGGCGAGGGCTTTGACATAGAGCGCGTGATCGGCAGCTTGCGCGCGCAGGCCGCGCGAGCCGCGCATCGCGTTCACCCCGGAATAGACGATCAGACCGATCAAAATGGACGGTATGATCAACGATCGCAGAAACTTTTTAAGCTTGATCACGACATTACCTTACCCGATATCACGGTTATGCCTTGTTGTTGCGCCGTTTCGCAAGATCAAAAATCACCGCATCATCGGGGCGGCAAGATGACAAATTATTTAGTCATAAATCATGCGTGAACTTGCCACAGGGTTGCCACCATCAGGGCCAATACCAGCTGTCATAGCGATGGAGGATCAGATGTCTCGCTCACGCACGATTACACGCATATTGGTTGTTGGCCTGGTTGGCCTTGGTATTGCGGCGGCGACAGCCACTGCACAGGCTGACCCGCCGCATTGGGGCCGTGATGGATGGCGGCATGGCGACTGGCATCGCGGCTGGCAGCAGCAGCGGGAGAATGATGATAATGGATGGCGTGGGGGTTACGCGCCGCCGCCGCCGCCCGGCTATTATCCGCCGCCGCCGGTGTACTACGCCCCACCGCCGCCGCCGGTTTATTATGCGCCGCCGCCGCCACCGCCGGTTTATTTCACGCCGCCGGTCTTGTCGTTCGGAATTAATGTGCCGTTCGGCGATGGTGATCACTAATCAAGGTGAAAGTCAGCGGTGCGCGATGGTAGCGCACTGATTTTGAACGGCGAATTGAAAGCATGATCGATGGATGTCGGTCATGCTTTTTCATGTGTGCTCACTGGATCGCGTTAACCGTCGCGAAAGTTTTTCGGTGTACAACCGTGATGCGATGAGGGTTCAACGCGCGGGGTGGTCAGTTGGGGGAGTCCGATGACGGGCGGCCCATCAAATGGCCGAACCGCTTTTGTTTGGAGTCCAGATAATGGTCGTTCACACCGTTCGAGGGCATGACATGGGGGACGCGCAGGGTGACATCGATGCCGCAGGCCGCCAGTCCGGCGATCTTGCCGGGGTTATTGGTCAGCAGGCGGATATGATCCAAGCCAAGAGCGCGCAGCATTGAGGCGGCGATATGAAAATTGCGCTCATCGGCTTGCCAGCCCAAGGCGCGATTGGCGTCCAGCGTGTCCAGGCCGCGATCCTGCAACGTATAGGCGCGTAATTTGTTGATCAGGCCGATGCCACGGCCTTCCTGGGCGAGATAGAGTAAGGCGCCGCCGCCTACATCATTCATCCGGCGAATGGCTGATTTTAGTTGCGGGCCGCAATCGCAGCGCAACGAGCCGAGCAGATCGCCGGTGAAACATTCTGAATGGATGCGCACTAAGGGGTTGGCTTGGCTGACCGGATCGCCGACCAGGATCGCCATATGTTCGATACCCTGATCGAGCGCGCGAAAGGCGACCAGCCGGGCGTCTGGCGCGTCTTCGAGCGGGATTTGTACTTCGGCGACACGGGTCAGCGTGGCGGCGAGTTCGGTGGGGTAGGCCAGCAGATCGGCGGCGGGCACGGCGAGCAAGCCGGCGCCATCGGCGCGTCCGGCCCAGCCGGGTTGCACCGGCGCCACGATCATCGCCGGGAGTAGACGGGCGAGTTTGCCCAGGGTCAGGGCCGCTTGCGCCGCCGTAGGGGGGGACACCCGCGCGAAATCTGGCAGGATTTGTTCGAGAGTGGGGTCGGCCGCGCGACGCACAGCGTCTAGATCGATCAGGGGGCGCGCGAGGGCGAGGGCGATTATTTCATCGGGGTCCGACAGGTCTTGGCCGAGGATGGCCGCCGCGCGGGATGCCGCGAGCAGCAGCCGGGCGGGCCCGACGCCGAGCCGATCAATGAGGCGCAACCCTTCGGCGCCGACGGTTTCAGCGGGCACCACGATCAGCGGGGCGCGGGTGGCGAGCACCACCGGCACGCCACGCCGCGCTTCGGCAATGCAGCGATGCACCGCGCGGGTGCGCGCATTATCGAGTAAAGGCGGCTCGGCCAAAGGCGGAATTTGCTTCGCGGGCGGGGTGGGCTTGGTCATTGGCAATCGCATCGTGTCATGGCCGAGATATGGCGCTTTCGCGGCGTGCTGCAAAGGGTGAGGCATTAGGGGCTGGCGTGGCGGCGCTCACGCGCATGTGTAAGGGGGGTGTGCGCAAAGCCGTGCGAAATACTATATATCACAGCGCACAGACCGATTCGCGTATGGCACAAGCCGAAGGACACGGGATATGGCGACTCAGCAAACCATTTTAATCGTTGATGATGACGCGGTGTTGCGCGGCATGCTGGTTGAGCATTTGCACGCCGATGGCAGTTTCAATGCGACCGAAGTGGGCAGTATTGCCGAGGCAGAAACGGCGATCGGGCGCGGTGATACACGGTTCGATGCGGTGATATTGGATGTGGGCTTGCCCGATGGCGATGGGCGGACACTCTGTGCGCGGTTGCGCGAACGCGGCCATAAAATGCCGATCATTATGCTCACCGGTGCCACCGAGGAAACCGATGTGGTGCAGGGCTTGGAGTCCGGCGCCAATGATTATGTGGCAAAGCCGTTTCGACTGAATGAGTTACTGGCGCGGGTGCGCGCGCATTTGCGCGATTTTGAAAATAGCGCCGATGCCGTGCTGCAAATTGGCCCGTACGTGTTTCGGCCAGCGCAAAAACAGTTGCATGACCCGGTGGCTAATCGGCGGATCCGCCTGACCGATAAAGAGGCGGCGATTTTGAAGTTTTTGTATCGGGCGGGCGGCAAGCCGGTGGGGCGCGATGTGCTGCTCAACGAGGTTTGGGGCTATAATGCGACGGTAACCACCCACACGCTGGAGACCCATGTGTACCGGCTGCGCCAGAAAATTGAGGCCGATCCGACCGATATGAGCCTGCTATTGACGGCGGGCGGCGGCTATCGGTTGAATATATAGGCGATGACCCCGTGACGGGCGCAGCGGGGCGGGTTATGGGGGTTTGACGTCTCCGTAGCTCAGTCGGATAGAGCACAGGATTCCTAATCCTGGGGCCGTGGGTTCGAATCCCGCCGGGGACGCCAGCTTGGAACAGAACTGCGGCTGCCGAGCGTCGCTGATTTTTACGCGCGAGGCGGCTGCGACGGTCTGGTCTTTTTGCGCGCCAGCGGTCACGATTCAGCTGGCCTTGCGCGACCAATTCAGCGGCAGATCGAGTTCCACCCGGTCATGGGTTACGGTTGGCGTAATACGTCCCCGCTCGCCGCGCTCCAGTCGGACCAACCCATAGCCAGCCATCGTTCTTAACGTCCGCGACAGGTTCGACTTTGCCTTGCCGGTGATCCGCGCCAACTCGTCCAGCGATCCGGGCGCCTGCTCGATGATCACCCGTAAAAGATCACGGTTACCCGCCGACAGCACCCGCGCAAATGATTCAGTCGAGGTAAACCAGACCTTCGATTCATTATGCGCAATCCGCCGTTCGCCGCGCGCGACCGCCATGGTGCGGGCTTTTTTCTTGTCGGATTGCCCCAATTTCAACCAAACCGTCCATCGCGTCTTTGATCCCTGCGTAGCTCATTTCTCCGCTGCCACCAGTGGCATTCGGCGCTCGGGCAGATCTGAATACGCCAGATTGGAGTCCACGGTGACTAGCGTCGGAAATAGGGGGACCCTTCAGACACAATCGAGTGTCTTAAAAAATATACGTAAACTGCTACTTCATAGGGTTTGAGGTCTGGCATAAGCGGGTCAACAACGTCGCTAATAATGTCGGGCAATTCTAACCCGGAGAGCGCCCGGAACTCATTTGTCCGCTCGGCTTGTGCTAACTCGCTTTCGAGTTTGGAAAGTAAGGCGCTCATTTCGCTGATTGTTCGATTCACGATCAGAGGTTAGCATATAAGTCAACTCTGCATACCTATCTCGGGTGGAACGTAGATCAGAACGACGCCACGCAGCCAATCGACCAAATGGTCAAAGTTAAAACGCCCGGTTTCATGCGCTTGGGCGATAAACGTAAAGGTTTGGTCAGAGTCAGCCTGCACATCGCCGCCATTGATTGCCAGAAACGTGTAGGTGACCGCAAAGGCGGTGCGCTTATTGCCGTCGATAAACGGGTGATTTTGTGCCAGACTTTCCCATAAGGCGGCGGCTTGTTCGATGAGATCAGCGTAATACCCTGTTTGCGGGCGATATAAGGCTGCTTGCAACAAACCAGGATCGCGAAGGCCGAATGCGCCGCCATAACGCTCGATCTGATCCTGGTGAATGGCTAATACCTCAACAAGAGTGAGATAGTCGGTCATTCAGCCAGTTTTTGATAGAGCGTGCCGAAGGTTTGATGGCTTGCTTGATAGGCGGCCATGACATTGGGGCGTGGCTTGTTTTGTTTGCGCTTCTCGATCAGATCAGCCAATGCCTCATCGACGAGGGCCTGCAACTGCCGCCCTTCATTGTGGGCGAGCGTGCGGACCATCGATAGGATTTCAGAATTGACTTGGGTCGCGAATTTCTCACGGGTTTGAATTTTCATGCCTTCCCTCGGATCACGTCATGATGGATCATGATTGGTCATGATTTGTCAAGTTAAAATGATCAATCGCCGCCACCCTCTGGTTTCTGGTTCGGGACGATTGTTGAACATCGCGGTGCCAGGCATTATCTTTCGATGCAGAGCGGACAGCCTGCGCCGATGGGGGATGTGGACCGCTTAACGCAGAGGAGGTTAGCCCGTTGGATGTTGCATTTGCCGCGCGGTTTTTGGGCGCGCTGTTCGCCATTATGAATCCGTTTATCAATTTGCCGTTATTTCTGGCGATGACCACCGACCGGACGGTTGCCGAGCAGCGGGCGCTTGCGCTGCAAACCGTTACATATACGGCGGTGATGTGTGTGGTGATTTCGCTCGCTGGGCACTTTATTCTGGGGTTTTTTGGGATTTCGGTCGATGCGTTCCGCGTGGCTGGGGGGCTGGTATTGCTGGGCATCGCGTTCTCGATGCTGAACGGCCACCCGATCACCGCGCATGAACGCGGCGATCATGAGAAAAGGGCGGACGCGGCGCAGGGCGCTGATGATGATAATATCGCCTTTTACCCGATGACCTTTCCCCTGATTGTCGGGCCAGGGACGATTGCCACGCTGATTATTTACACCAGCCAAGCCCATGGCGTCGGGGGTTATACTGCTTTCGCGGCGGTTCTGGCGCTGTTGATCGTTCTGTTGCTGGTGGTGCTGTATTTCGCGGGGGCGATTGGCAAGCTGCTCTCGGCGCGGATGCGCGTGGTGATGACCCGGCTGATGGGCATGATTTTGGCAGCCATCGCGGTTGGCATGGTGGTCGCCGGGTTGAAAACCTTGCTGCCGGGCCTTGCTTGAGTTCCTTGATCAGCACAGGAAGTCAAGCAAGGGCTTGGGAGGATGAAGACGGGCGCGAATCAGTCCATTATGCCCCTGGGCGAGCCGCGTGTTGGTTGGGCATTGCATTCGCTATCGGATAGGCGAGCGTTGCCGCGAGGGTGATCTCGATTGATTGGGCACCAGCGACCAAAGCTGCCGGGATGATGGCCCGGCCATCGGTCCAGCGCCCGTCCGCCTCGGCATTATGCCATCCTTTAATCAGATCTGGATGATCGAGCGACAGCGGTGCGCCGTTCAACCTGATTTCGGCGATTTTGACGCCTAGGCGGCGGCGGTCGCGCGGATCGGGGGTCAAATGGCCAGGAACCATCGAGCGACTTTCGATCGCCACATCACCATTGGTTTGATAACAGAGCGTTATCATCGGATCGTCACTGGTTTGGGTCGCGGCACGCGCCAGAATCGCGGCCCGGACCGCCTCGACAACGGCGCCTTGTTCACAGAAAGGCGCGCAGCCGTTCTGCTCGCGGCATGTTTGGGCGAAATCGGGGTGCAGCAGCATTGCGTCCGGGCCGTTCTCGAACCCTCCCCGATTGCCGGTTTCCAGATATGATTCCGCCGGCATGCCTTCTGCGGATAGAACGGCATGCTCAGGCAATTCGATATGATAATAGGTCACGCTGCGCTGAGTGACTTGGCGAATGGTGGTCCCATTGACCAGCGCCTTGGCCGGGATCAGATGGCCCGCCAGATACAGAGCATGATCGGGCGAAACATAAAGGTCGCGGCTGGGTAGGCCGTCATTGATGGCCCCAGTGGTGATCAGCACCGGCTGCACCGTGTCAGGCTTGGGATGCCGCTCAAGCGCAATCCGCCGCTGGCCGATCCAGGTGACCGGCGCGACGCCGCCCTGATGCAGGATGATTTGATCGCCCAAGCGCAAATTCTCGACCGTAATTTCACCCCGCGTGGTGAGAATGCGGGTGCCTGCCGCGAAACAGGGGGGTTGAGCGGTGATCACCGCGTTGCCCGCGACATTAGTGACGGTAAAATCAGTGCTGGTGAAATTGCCGACGATGTCGAGGGTCACAGCGGCACCATTGGTTTCGTTGAAAACCAGGCCCTGGGCACCGAAACTCGCCTGACTGGCGCTCGCGGTAATGCCATCCAGAACCAGCGTGTCGCCGCCGCTCAATCCATCAATGGCCAGGCTCGAACTGAAGCCAGAGCCGGTATAGCTACCACTGACATTCCAATGCGCGCCGGTGGCAAAACTCAAGCTATTGAAGCCGGTAAACTGGCTGCCTATTCCGGTCAGGCTGCCGGAACCGGGATTGAGGAGGATGTTGTTGCCGGTGCTGTACGCGCTCACCGCGCCGATGAATACCGCACTGGGATCGATGATCAGATCGCCGCCGCCTCCGGCAAAAGTCAGCGCCGTGCCGATAAAGGTTGAGCCCGCCGCTCCGGCTTCGATGGTGCCGGCATTGGTCACTGTGCCTGCTTGCGCGAAGCTGAGTGCGGTGCCGCCCACCGGCGCCGGGCCGCCGCCCTGGAGGCCGGCCGTGTTGTGCGAAACGCCGATATTGCCGCCCTCAATCAGGCCCTGATTGATCACCGTACCAATTCCCGCGAATGAAATCCCCGCCCCACCCGAGCCAACCGTGACATCGTTGCTCGGGTTCTGGTTGGAACCCATGCCGCCGTCGATCGTGCCAGTATTGGTCACCATGCCGCTGGCGCTGAATTGCAGCGCGGCCCCGCCAGCCCCACCATCCGAACCTTCGGTCGGCGCATAGCCCCCCGCACCGCCTACGATGGTGGCGCTATTGGTCACCGTGGCCGCGCCACCGGTGACAATGCCAACGCCGCCGCCCCCGGAGCCCGCACCGCTTGACACCGCACCGCCCTGACTCCCGCCGCGCCCGCCGATGATCAGCCCGCCATTATTGATCGATCCGCCAGCAAACAGATCAATGCCGTTGCCGCCGATACCCGGCGAACTACTATTGCCACCACCACCGCGGCCACCAGTGATGGTGCCGTAATTCACCGCCGTGCCCGCCAGCTTGAGATCGAGCCCGTTGCCACCCAACAAACTGGTTTGGGCGTAAGCGGTGTAGCCGGTCATACCGCCTGCAATCGCGCCGCGATTGGTAATTAATGTCGCATCGGCCAGATAAATACCAACGCCGCCCAAGCCACCCGCCTCGGTGCCGCTGGTGCCGCCATTGCCGCCCGCGCCACCGGTGATGGTGCCGGTGCTGGTGATCGAAATTGCCCCGGTAGTGGTCAAAGACAGCCCATCGCCGCCATTGACGCCAGATCCGGCGGGGTTTGGGGCACCCGCAGAACCGGTGATGACGTTGCTATACACACCCGACATGATCTTTCCTTTCTAAAATAGTTTTGTTGGTCAAGCCAAAGCAAAGCCTGACGAAACTTGTTGTGGACAACAATAATTATTGAGACGTCGATTCCTAAATAGACATACACTCTGAATAACACAAATCCGGTTAATAACGCAAACGCGAGTGGAGCACAATTTTGTGATCGAGATCGCCGGTGGAGTCGGCAGGGTATGGCCGCCGCTACCACATGGTTCGGCCCTGGTGCTTGATGCGCGATCGATGAGGTTACGCGCTGGTTGATACTTTCAGATTATCGATCGCGTAATCAATCGCGGCCATGTCGAATTGCGGGGGTGCGCCGCGGAATCGGGCGACGGAAATGATTTGGTCGACAATGAAACCGGGTTGAAACGACGCTAACGGCGAGTTTTTTTCCTTGGTTATTTTATGCACGATAACGTTGAATGCCTCGTTGGTCAGGCGAATATCGCGTTTCTTGCAGATTTTTTCAAAAATATTGCGATAGGTCGACAAAGTTGGAGCGCCGATTTCGAGTTTGTAGGATAATCGGCGCAAGAAGGCAGGGTCCATCAGATCTTCGGGGTTCAGATTGGTTGAGAAAATCAACAGGGTTTCAAAGGGCACTGAGAAGCTTTTGCCGGTATGCAATTTCAAATAATCGATCCGGCTTTCCATCGGCACAATCCACCGATTGAGCAGCGTCGTCGGGTTGACCATTTGTCTGCCGAAATCATCAATCACCAAGCAACCGCCGAGGGCTTTGATTTGCATCGGCGCCTCATAGAACCCGGTTGCGGCGTCATAACTTAAATCGAGCATTTCCAACGTGAGTTCACCGCCGGCGATGACGAAGGGGCGATAAATCGGCACCCAGCGCGCATCATAGGGTTCACGACGCAAGCTGATTACCCGGTTCGCTGTGCTCGATTGTTCAGGATGCACCGCCTTGTGCAGGTTTGGATCAAAGACGCGAATGATCTGACCTTCGATGGTTATTGCATAGGGGATATAGATCACGGAATTGAAAATATTGGCAAAGCTCAAAGCCACGGAGGTTTTGCCGTTGCCGGGAGGACCATAAAGCAGCATGGCGCGTCCGGAGTTTAAGGCGGGCCCGATTTTATCAATGAACTGGTCGGTGACATCATAATCGCGCAATGCGCCGCGAATATTATCGAACGTCACTGTTTCATTCGTCACTTTTTGCAAATCCACGCGGGCGCAAAACTCGACCAACGTGACCGGCGCGGGGCCCGTATAGAGCGATGTTTTCAAGGAATCCTGGGCCCAAAAACGTCCTTGCTCGCTTAACCCGTAATTCAGGGTCAAACCGGAAACCCCACGATTTTCCAAAAGATTTCGATCAATGGCCATTGCCACCAGCTCTTCCACGACCGGCGGTGGGAGCTTCAGAGCATCGACGAATTGCGGCACCGACTCGATCCGCATGGTGTACATTAATTTGATCAGCAGACTCAACAGTTCAGAGGGGTTGATGCCGGTCGCGCGGATGCTGGCCGGCTCAACGGGAATTTGATGAAGGAACCGTTCCAACCGCTGCTTGGTTAGTGCGCCGGTTGCGATCAGGCTGTCACCGAAACGGCCACCCACTTCGTTTTGATGCTGTACAGCGCGATCAATTTCGTTCGCGGAGACAAGTTTCGCGGCAATAAGCAAATCACCTAAACGCATGACGTATATTCCTAGGCTAACAATGATCGATTATTGGGTGAGGCATAACCTTCTGGGTATGACCGGCTCGGTCACGCCCGGATTTTTCGAATGACGCCGTGATTTTGTTCAGAGATGCGTTGGATCAGCGTATCTTCCGATAGCGGTCTGCCGAGCAAAAACCCTTGCGCTTCATCGCAGCCGATCCGTTTGACGTAATCGAGTTGGGCGACGGTTTCGATGCCTTCCGCGGTGACCATCAAGCCAAGGCCGCGCGCCACACCCATGATGGCTTCGAGAATTGGCATCGCCTGGCGACCATTTTCGACTTTGGAAATGAACGAGCGGTCGATTTTGACTTTGTGAAAATCAAAGCTGTCGAGATAGGCCAGCGACGAGTAGCCGGTGCCGAAATCATCAAGGACGATGCGAAGACCTAGTTCGGTGAGTTTTTTGATGGTTTTGGTGAAGGTGTCGATTTTTGCAAAGAACACGGACTCGGTAAACTCAAGCAACAGCCGTTCGGCGGGCAGACCACTCATGGCCAGCGTATGTTCGACAATATTGATGAAATCACCGCGATCAATTTGCTTGGCCGAAACATTGACCGAGACGCTCACATAATCGGGCCAGGATTTCGCGGCACGGCAAGCTTCCATCAGAACCCAACGGCCGATATCGTGGATATAGCCTGCCTCTTCGGCGAGGGGAATGAATTGGGCCGGCGAGATATGACCGCGAACCGGATGCTGCCAACGCAATAAGGCCTCGGCACCGGTGATGATTTGATCGCGAATGTTGATAATCGGTTGGAATACCAAAGAAAACTCGCCTCGGGTCAGGGCGCCGCCGAGATCGCTGCGCAGTTCGCTTGAACAGCGGAATTCCTCATTCATTTCGGGTTCGAAAAATAAATAACGACCGCGATTGTTGGCTTTGGCATTATACAAAGCCAAGTCAGCTTGTTTGTATATTTCACCTGGCGTTTGTTGTCCGGCATCCGACAAGGCGATCCCGACCGATACGCCGACTTGCACTTCCCGGCCCTCGATTTGGAAGGGCTGCTTGAAAGCGGTGACCAATCGATCGGCCAGCAATTCAGCATCGCGGCGCGACCGAACGCCGGTTTGCATGAGCATGAATTCGTCACCGCCGGTCCGAGCTAGAAGATCCTTGGCGCGGATGCAGGATCGTAGCCGCGATACCGCGAGTTTGAGTAAGGTGTCGCCGGCGGGGTGCCCGAACGTGTCGTTGACTTCCTTAAAGAAATCCAGATCAAGACACATCAAGGCGACCCGTTCTAATGCAACCGCTGTTGTTAAGTATGTGGCGAGTTGATCGAACAAGACGGTTCGATTCGGCGCCCCGGTTAGCGGATCATGACTGGCGGCATGTTGCAGTTGTCGCTGTGCACGCTTGCGTTCGGAGACATCGCGGATGAACAATGAAACCTCGTCAATATCGGGGCGTATGTGGATTTCAAGCCAGATATCGGTATGTTTCCAGAAG
Organism: Pseudomonadota bacterium; assembly: GCA_021828605.1. Next base: position 13,709 of record JAJZEG010000289.1, read on the forward strand.
AACTCGATATCCGACGATTGATTGGATCGGTAGGCATCCAAGACTGATTCAATCAGCGCATTATTCATTCGGATCCGCAGCAAACGACTGAGTGACTGACCTTGGAGGTTGATTTCGTCGCCGAATAGTCTTTGGGCGGCGGCGTTGGCGAACCTGACCCGCAGATCGGGATGGAATACGATCACCGCGTCGCTGGTGGCGTTGATCACGCGTTCAGCGAGTTTTTCGCTCTCGCGGCGGGCATTTTCGGCGTTCCGGCGATCGGTGATATCTTCCATGGTGCCATACCAGCGGATTGGCTGGCCGTGGTCATCGCGGCGGATTGCGGCGCGAACGCGAACCCATAAAAAATCACCTTGTTTTGAGCGAATGCGATATTCGATATCGAGCGGCATCAAGGTGGCGATGCAATGCCCCCACGCGGCCATAACGGCAGGAAGGTCATCCGAATGGACGACATTGGCCCATCCGTTCGGGAAAGATTCGCTCTCGGTCAACCCGGTCAGCCGAAACCATTTTGCCCCGGCATCGAGCACGCGACCATCGGGGTCCGCGGTCCAGGGGATTTGCGGATGGAGATCGACCATGTGGCGATAATGATCTTCGCTGGCGCGGAGTTGCGCTTCGATCAGGCGCAACTCGGTCATATCCTGCGAGGTGCCGCGTAACGCGATGACCCGATCACGATCAGGATCGATGACCGGTTCGGCATAGGTCAGTAATTCCCGAAAGGTGCCATCTGGCAGGATAATTCGATATTCGGCAGTGACGGCGGTGCGTTGTTTGACCCCTCGATAATATTGATCCATTGTTTTTTGATAATCATCAGGATGGATCATCGAGCGCATTCGCTCATAGGTGACGGGTCCATCATCGGGCGGGTGGCCCATAATCAACCAGATTTCAGGGGCAAACTGGAGGACGCGTTCTTCGAGATCCCACATCCAGGTGCCAACTTTTGCGAGGCGATGGGCGTGGGATAATTCGATTGTTCGGGCGGCCAATGTTGTTGATAAATGCTCTAACTGCGTGACAGTTTCACGGACCTGGGCGCGGGCGGCTTCAATTTCGGAGACATCCCAAAGGGTGCTGATGATTGCAGCCCGACCGTTGAAATTGATCAAGCGCCGCATGGTCATTGCGGGGAATTGTTCGCCGTTTTGACGCTTGATATTGTAGGGCCCGGCGAGGCGACCGGTGCATGCCTCATCGAGTATATCGCGCACCAATGTTTCATGTTGCACATCCGGTCGGATATCGGTGCTGCGCAGCGATAGGGCTGTTTCCTGGTTATAGCCAGAGAGACGGAGCCAAGCGTCGTTGACTTTCAGCGTTTCGAGACTGTGCCGATCCACGACATACATGGCTGTGGGGTTTTCATCGAACAGAAGGCGGAATGAGGCATCGTGCGCGCGCGCGGCTTCGCGTTCGCGCATTTCGGTAGAGACGTCGCGCTGGATAGAAATAAAGCGAATCAGAGCGCCTGCTTCATTGCGCTCCGGGACGATTTTGACTTCGACGAAATACAGCGTCCCGTCACATCTGGCATTGATCAGCGTTTCGGTAATCGGCAGGCCTGCGCTTAAGGCTGCGCGAATACGATCCAGAGCAGCGCGATCGGTTTGTGCGCATTGCAGCAGACGCGGCGTTTGGCCGATAAGGGCCTCCGCCGGGTAGCCGGTCATGGTTTCGATCGCTTTGTTGACATAAATGATCTCGGGGCCCGCGCCATCGAGGGGTGCGGCGCGGGTGATGATCAATCCCTCGGCGAGGAGGTTCAACGAAATGGGCAGGAAATCAGCTTGGTCCATATTCAATCACTCATCATCCACTCTGGCGGGCCGCAGGGGAGGCGAAAGATAACGTCCTGCGCTCGTTTGTTTGCAGATAACCTGCTCTTATCTGCGGATCGACAAACGAACGCTAAACAACGACCGGGCATATTGAGAAGTTTGTTTGCATTTCCTGATTGTGTTCCATTTCTTAGACCAGTCTATTATGGCAATACTTGCACCATAAAACAACTAAATATTGCAATTCTGTCATGCGCCTGCGAATCGGGCGTTTGGCGGCAGCGCCGCGATTACGGCGTCTGGGAACGCGATGGCGTGAAATAAGCGGTCAGCCGATAGGTTTTGCCGGGAAAAATATGGCGTACATAAGTGATCGGGGTGGCGACGCGCCAGGTGCGACGTTCGACCATGATGCAGGCGGTGCCTTTGGGAATGGCGAGTGCCGTGGCAAGGGGGACGGTCGCATTGATCGCGCTAATTTGATGGGCGGCGCGGGTCCAGGGCACTTGGGCGAGCAGCCAGGCGCCGGGCGGAGTTTGGGTGAAATTGGTGGTTTCGGCCTCCGGGACGGCGTCAAGGCTGATTAACCTGTGTTCCAGCGCGAACGGCGCTGAATTGGCCAGATGCCGTGACTTTAGCACCAGTACGGGCGTGCCGATCCGGAAATCGGGATCAACGCTGGTTGCGTCGGGGCGAGCGCGACGCTGGCGGGCGAGCAATTCATAGCCGTATTGTTTGCCCTGGGCGATGATCTCGGCCTGCAAATCGGGGATGTGCAGCACCGCAGACTGGATCGGCGGTTGTGCGACGAACGAGCCGGCATGACGGCGTCGGGTAATCAGCCCGGCGGCGACCAAGGCGGAGATCGCCTTGTTCACGGTCATCCGGGCGCAGCGATAATGGACCATCAAGGCGTGTTCAAACGGGATTTGAAAGCCGGGTGGCCACTCACCGGACAGGATTTTCTGTTCCAGATCAGTGCGAATGCGCTGATGCAGCGATGCGGGTGCCCCAGTTTGATTGGGCTGTTGGATCATTGCAGAATTTTGCTCAGCACCCGCCTGAAGCGAGCTTCAATGTTAGTGCGAGCACGATGCCGTCCCGCTTCGACCCATTTGACGCCGTGGCGCCAGACGCAATCGACCGCGCGATGGCGGCTGGCGAAAATCCAGCCATCGAGCAGTTGATCACCATCGCGGGCGACGAAAGCGGGTCCCGTGATGTCGAGGCTGAGCAGGTCCGCCGATGCGCCGACGGCGAGGCCCCTGCCCGTCTGCCCCAGCGCCTGCGCACCACCGGCAACGGCGGCGCTGAACATGATACGCCCGGTGCTGTCGCCTTGCGCTAAAGCAAGGAGGTTGCGGGCGCGGTGACTGAGCCGTTGGGCGTATTCCAGCTGGCGCAACTCCTGTGCTGCATCGATCAAAATGTTAGAGTCGGAGCCAATGCCGAACCGACCGTGCGCTGCGAGGAAGGGAGCTGCGGGGAATACGCCATCACCCAGATTGGCCTCGGTAATCGGGCAGAGACCGGCCACCGCCTGACTGGCGGCGAGCCGCGTTGCCTCGGCATCGGTCATGTGGGTGGCGTGGATCAGGCACCATTGAGCATCGATGCCCACCGCATTGAGCAGCAATTCAACGGGTCGACGTTGGCTCCAAGCGAGGCAATCCTCGACTTCCTTGACCTGTTCGGCGGCGTGGATGTGAATCGGTCCTTGTTCAGCGAGCGGACGAATAGCGGCGATTTCGCCGAGGCTCGCCGCGCGCAGGCTGTGCGGGGCGATACCGAGCACGGCATCCGGCAAGCCGATCAGGCTAGTGCGGCTGGCCGCGACCAGGTCAGCGAATTGATCGAGAGTGGCGATGAAACGACGCTGGCCCCGCACCGGCTCGGCGCCGCCGAAATTGGAGTGGGCGTAGAAGACCGGCAGGAGCGTCAGGCCGATGCCGGTAATGGCGGCGGCGGCGGCGATGCGCTCGGCCATTTCGCCGATATTGCCGTAGGGCGTGCCTTGGATGTCATGATGCAGATAATGAAACTCACCGACACGGGTGAAGCCTGCTTCTAACATTTCCATGTAAAGCTGTGCGGCGATGGCTTCGCAATCATCGGGGTCGATCCGGTCGAGAAACCGGTACATCGCCTCCCGCCAGCTCCAAAAATTATCGCCCGTTGGCCCGCGTCGTTCGGCGAGGCCGGCCATGCCGCGCTGGAACGCATGACTGTGGACATTCGGCAATCCAGGGAGGCCGATCGGATGGCGCTCATCGCCGGGTTGCGGTGGCGCGCCGGTGTTGATCGCGGTGATCAGGCCGCCTTGGATGGTTATTCTCACCTGGTCGGCCCAGCCTTCGGGCAATAAAGCGGTTTGGAACCAGAGGGGCGGGGTGGCAGGCGACATCGGGCGACTCCCAAGCGATGATTGCGTGCTGGACAGACAAGACTGATGGGTATATGTATAGACATATCGACGGCAAAGGCAAGGTTAAACATGCGCTGCGATCGAATTTGGTACAATGCACGATTAGCGACGTTGGCACCTGATCGGCCCGGGCTTGGGATGATCGAGGATGGGTTGATTGCGGCGCGCGAGGGCCGAATTTTATATGTTGGACCGCGCGGCGACGCGCCTGATTTTGACGCTGTCGAGAGGATTGATTGTGCTGGGCGATTGATCACGCCGGGCTTGATTGATTGCCATACGCATGTGGTGCATGGCGGCAACCGTGCCGATGAATTTGAAAAACGCTTGGCGGGCGCTTCCTATCAACAAATTGCGCGTCAGGGCGGCGGTATTTTATCCACTGTCGCGGCGACGCGCGCGGCAAGCGAAGCGGATTTGATCGCCTCGGCCCTGCCCCGGCTGGATGCTTTACTGGCCGAAGGTGTCACCACGATTGAGATTAAATCGGGCTACGGTTTGGCGCTTGATGCTGAATTGCGGCAGTTGCGCGCGGCGCGTGCTTTAGCGACCCAGCGCCGAGTTGCGGTGAGCACCAGTTTTTTAGCCGCCCATGCGCTGCCCACAGAGGCCCAGGGTGACAAGGATCGATATATCGATTTGGTGTGTGCCACCATGCTGCCTGCGGTGGCGGAGAGAAAACTTGCTGATGCGGTCGATGGGTTTTGTGACACTATCGCGTTTTCGTCCGATCAGATTGCGCGGGTTTTTGCTGCCGCGCAGCGTTTGGGGTTGCCGGTGAAATTGCACGCGGATCAGTTTTCCAACGTGCAGGGCGCCGCCTTGGCGGCACGATTCAAGGCGCTGTCGGCTGATCATTTGGAATATACGGATGAGCAGGGTGCGGCGGCGATGGCGCAAGCGGGCACGGTTGCGGTGCTGCTGCCCGGCGCGTTTTATGTCACCCACGAAACCAAGGCGCCGCCCGTCGCCGCGTTTCGCGCGCATGGCACGCCCATGGCGTTGGCGAGCGATTGCAATCCAGGCAGCTCGCCGCTGACCTCGCTGCTGCTGACCATGAATATGGGTGCAACTTTATTTCGCTTGACCGTTGAGGAATGTATCGCGGGCGTCACCCGCGAGGCCGCGCGCGCTCTGGGTCGGCTGGACGACATTGGTACGTTAGAACCGGGCAAGCAATGCGACTTGGCTATTTGGACTGTCGAGCGTCCGGCTGAGCTGGTCTATCGCATGGGGTTCAATCCGCTCCATGCGCGCATTTGGAGGGGCGAATGAACGAGATGACACTAACACCTGGCCATGTTTCCTTGGCACAATGGCGGGCGATTTATCGCGGCGCGGTGCCTGAGCTTGATCCTGGAACGAGCAAGGCTATTGCCCGAAGTGCGGAAACCGTGGCGGCCATCGTGGCCAAGGGCGATGCGGTGTATGGGATCAATACCGGCTTTGGTAAATTAGCCAGCGTTAGTATTGCGGTTGGCGATTTGGCGGCGTTGCAGCGCAATATCGTGTTGTCGCATGCGGCAGGTGTTGGCGCGCCGATGCCGGTTGAGGTGACGCGGCTGCTGCTGGCGTTGAAACTTGCGAGCCTGGCGCAAGGCGCATCAGGGGTGCGACCGCAAACCATCGCTTTGCTTGAAGCCATGCTCGCGCGGGGTTTGACGCCGGTGATCCCCGCACAAGGTTCGGTTGGCGCGTCGGGTGATTTGGCGCCGCTGGCTCATATGGCCGCGACGATGATTGGCACTGGCGAGTTTTTTGTAGGCGACACCATCGTTCCTGCCGACAGAGCGCTGGCACAGGCTGGGCTGGCGCCGCTGGAACTCGGGCCAAAAGAAGGTCTGGCGCTGCTCAATGGTACGCAATTCTCGACCGCCTATGCGCTGGCGGGATTATTCGAGGCGGAAACCCTGTTTCAGTCAGCACTCGTCACCGGCGCGCTCTCGACCGAAGCGGCGCGGGGATCGGACACGCCGTTCGATCCGCGTATCCATCGGCTGCGAGGGCATCGCGGGCAAATCGAGGTTGCTGCGGCATTGCGCGCCTTGATGGCGGGATCGGCGATCCGAGCCTCGCATTTGATTGACGACGCACGGGTGCAAGACCCCTATTGCTTGCGCTGCCAGCCGCAGGTGATGGGGGCGGTTTTGGATTTATTGCGCCAAGCTGCTGAAACCTTGGTAATAGAGGCGAATGGCGTGTCCGATAATCCGTTGATTTTCGCCGATGACGGCACTGCCCTGTCAGGCGGTAATTTCCATGCCGAACCGGTCGCTTTTGCGGCTGATATGATCGCCCTCGCTTTGTGCGAAATTGGCTCGATTGCCGAGCGGCGTTTGGCAATGCTGATTGATCCCGCTTTGTCGGGATTGCCCGCGTTCCTGACGCCGAGACCGGGTTTGAATTCGGGTTTTATGATCCCACAAGTGACGGCGGCGGCCTTGGTGTCGGAAAATAAACAGCGGGCCTATCCGGCGAGTGTTGATTCGATTCCAACCTCAGCGAACCAGGAGGATCATGTCTCGATGGCCGCTCACGGCGCGCGGCGGTTGCTGGCGATGGCCGAAAACGCGATGGCGGTGATTGGCATTGAGTTACTTGCCGCAGCACAGGGCTGTGATTTTTTGAAACCACTCGCATCAAGCGACGGGCTTGATGCGGTGCGCGCCCGGCTGCGCCGCGACGTCGCGTTTTTGGATGAGGACCGCTATATGCATCCGGCGATGCAGGCGGCTATTGCGCTGGTCCGTAGTGGCGCCGTGGTTGCGGCGACCGCGTTGCCGTTGCCCTCGGTGTTATCGGTTCGTGCATGAGCGGGTTTTTGTCATTGGTGCAGGGGTCAGCCCCTTTACTGATCAGCCTGCCCCATACCGGTACGGAAATACCGGCCGAGCTTGCTGGTGATTTTGTTTCGCCGTGGCTTGCGCGCAAGGATGCGGATTGGTGGATTGAGCGCCTGTATGATTTCGCCGAAACGCTGGGCGCGAGCGTGCTGCGGACCGCTATTTCGCGCAGCGTGATTGACGTGAACCGCGATCCCTCGGGGGCGTCGCTCTATCCTGGGCAGGCAACGACGGGACTTTGCCCGTCCACCAGTTTTGATGGCGAACCCCTCTATCGCGAGGGGTGCGCCCCCGATCAGGCGGCGATTGCGGCGCGGCGGGTTGCGTATTTCGAGCCCTATCATGCGGCCCTCGCGGGCGAATTGGCACGGCTGCGCGCGATCCATCCTTGCGTGGTGCTGTATGATTGCCACTCGATCCGCTCGGAAATCCCGCGCTTGTTTCCAGGCACACTTCCGGTTTTTAATATTGGCACCAATGACGGCGCGAGTTGCGCGCCCGAACTAACCGCCGCGATTGAGGCGATCTGCGGGGCGACGGGTTGGCCCTTTGTTAGTAACGCTCGGTTCAAGGGGGGGTGGATCACCCGCCATCATGCAAGCCCTGATTCTGGGGTGCATGCCGTGCAAATGGAGCTGGCCTGCCGAGGGTATATGAGTGAGCCGGTGGGCGATATGAGCGCCAATAATTGGCCCTCACTTTATGATCCGGATTTCGCCGCACCGATGCGCGCGGCGCTAACCTCAATTTTGCAGTCCTGCCTCATCTTTGCCCGTTCAACAGGAGTTTTCGCATGACCCGCATTGCCAATGCCCGCGTGATCCGCGCTGATCATGGGACCAAGTTAACTGCCAAATCTTGGTTGACCGAGGCGCCTTTGCGGATGTTGATGAACAACCTTGATCCTGATGTTGCTGAAAATCCCTCTGAACTTGTGGTTTATGGCGGGATTGGCCGGGCGGCACGCGATTGGGAGAGTTTTGATCAAATTGTCGCGTCACTGCGCAAGCTTGACGGCGATCAGACCCTCTTGGTGCAATCGGGCAAGCCGGTTGGGGTGTTTACCACCCATGCGGATGCGCCAAGGGTATTGATCGCGAATTCGAACCTGGTGCCGCATTGGGCAAATTGGGAGCATTTCAATAAGCTCGATCGGCTCGGCTTGATGATGTATGGCCAGATGACCGCCGGGTCGTGGATTTATATCGGCACCCAGGGCATCGTGCAG
>JAJZEG010000416.1 GCA_021828605.1 Pseudomonadota bacterium
ATAGCGCACATGCTCAGCCATTTCCTGCGGCCCGGTCGCACAATTCAAGCCAATCAACGGCACATCAAGCGCTTGGATCACCGTGGTCGCGGCGGCGATATCGGGGCCAACCAGCAGCGTGCCGGTGGTTTCCACCGTCACTTGCACAAAAATCGGGGTGTTGGTGCGCAATTCAGCGCGGGCGATTTTCGCGCCATTCACTGCGGCTTTGATTTGCAGCGTGTCCTGGCAGGTTTCGATCAAAATCGCGTCAACCCCGCCTTCAATCAGCCCCCGGCATTGTTCGGCCAGCGCGGCTTCGAGCGGATCATAGGCGATATTGCCCAAGGTCGGCAGCTTGGTGCCCGGCCCGACCGAGCCGATCACATACCGGTCCCGCTGATCGGCAAAACTTTCCGCCGCCTCGCGCGCCAGTTCGGCGGCAATGCGGTTGATCTCGCGCGCTCGCGCGCCGAGCTGGAACTCCTCCAGCGTGATCGGCGAGCCGCCGAAACTATTAGTCTCGACCATATCTGCCCCGGCGGCGAAATAGCCGCGATGGATTTCGCGCACCAAATCCGGGCGCGATAGGTTCAACACCTCGGTGCAGTTTTCCTTGTCCCAATAATCGCGCTCGACATCGAGCGTTAGCGCTTGAACGCGCGAACCCATGCCGCCATCGCATAGCAGCACGCGGTTTTTCAGGGCGTCGAGGAGATGAGGTCTGGTCATGCTATAACGCCATATAGGATGTATCGCGTGAATCCAACGCGCAAACCCAACATGGAAGGCGTGACGGCAGCGAAATGGCGAGGCAAGCGGATCAGCGGATCGAACTGGTGTTTGGCGGGCCGGTTGCGCCTGCGGATGCAATAGTGCTGGCGGGCAACGGCCCGGCGCCGCAGGCCATTGCGATCGAACGATTTTCCTCAACAGCCCCCCTCGGTCATGGGGTCGCGTGCGCCTGCTGTGCGCCGCGCAGCCAAGCCAGCCTGGCCCTGACGCGCTTGTTTCTGGCCCGCGCGCGCGGCGAAGTGGCCTGGTTCAAACGGGTGGTGGTGTTGGCCGATCCGGCGACGCAGGCCGCGCTGCGGGCGGTTTTGGCCGATGATGTGCTGACCCGTGCGCGGTTCGTGCTGGCCGAGCACGGCGCAAAATCACCCTGACTAATTGTTAGTTATATTGACAATCTGACGCGGGCCTGTTATCAAGCTCCTTACAGCACAGGAGCAAACCATGCCCGACCGCCTCACTTGGACCCCAGCCGCCGATGCAACGATCCTCACCATGCGCGCATACGGTGCGACCTGGTCCACGATTGCGACCGCGCTCGGTCTATCGCGCAACAGCATCATCGAGCGGGGCCGCCGCATTAACGCCTGTGGCGGACCAAGAAACCTCACGCGGCCTGCCCGTCCACCGGTTGCCGAACCAAACCGCGAAGCGTTGCCCGCCGGCCATCCGCTGGCCTGGAGCGTGTTGACCGAAAACACCCTGCTCGACGGCACGCTCTATGTGCCGCTCTCCGCCCGGCGCTTGGAGAGCCAGCGATGATCGCCGCAGGCGCGGCCCACACCCCGTCCCAAGCGCGCGCGCATCCGCCCGGCGCGCTCCTGGGCTCGGGCGTGACCATCACCCCGCGCGTCACCGATAAAGCATCGATTTTGAGCACCCCTGATCCGCTGCAAACCCTGATCGATCGGCTGGAACAAGCGGGCGCCACCTTGCTCGCTCTGCCCGCAAGCGGCCATTCAACCCGGCTGCGCATGACCCGCTATGAATGCGTGCATGATGCGGTCGCCGCCTATGGCTGGCAGCCCGCCCGGCTCTGCCCGGTTCACCCCTCGAACAGCGCGATTGATCAGATGGATGAAAGCTGGGCCTGGCTCGCGCTGATCCCCGAGCCGCAAGCCATGCTGCGCCGGATTGTCGGTGCCCGCGCCTTGGTACATCCGATCACCTTGCGCCATCTCTATCCCTGGCGCCGCCTCGCAAGCTTGCTCGGGGCCGACCATAAATCGATCCAACGCTGGCACCAGGAAGGCCTCAAACTCATCCTCGCCGGGCTGACACGCTCAACCGATACCGGGCCCAAACGCGCTGCCGCCGGGAAATAAATATCGGCTGGCAAACATGGTGGCGTGGTTGGCAATCGGCATCGCCGGAAACTGCGCCAACAGCGCCAGGGTGCGCGCAGGCCCCAGGGTGAAAGCCGGGCTGGTCAAAGCCTGCACCGCCCCCGCTTGGTCGCCGCGCCCCAGCGCCTGCGATGCGCCGACCAAATCATCGACCACGGTCTGCGATGGGGTGCCCGGCACAATCCCCAACTGCCGCCGCACCGCACTGCGCGCCTCCAGCATTTGCTGCTTGGCCAGGCTATTCATGCTCAACCAGCGCCCACCGGTCGCGAATTGCCCGGCCATCGCATCGAGGGACGCCACCGCCAACGCCATCCGCGCCGGATGGCCCTGCATCGCGCGCGGATGGGCAAAGGCCGATGTCGCGTCATCAATCGCCGCAATCGCCGGATCTTCGCCTATCGCGGTGTGGGAAAAACTATTGGTCGGCATATACCCCACCGACGGCCCCGGTTGCTCCAGCGCGCAACCGCTCAACCCGAGCGCGACCGCAAAGCCCGCCGCAATCAGCCCAACTCGTCTCGATCCAAAAACATCTTGAATTCTGCGCCGCATATTTTGTATGATTGGTCGATGCAGCGCGATGTCAATGAAATTGGAGACCGAATCCTTATCGCTCCAACGGATGTGATGATAAGGATGCTCAAAATTACGCTGCCAATCTATCTTGTCATAACGGCAATCCAGATCATGGATTTTATCGCCCGACTCAACCATCCGCCGCATCCCGGATCGACCCAATCGCCGATCTTTGCTCTGGTCATGTCTATTATTGGTTTCGTTTCATTTTCTGGCCTTCTCTATGAGAAAGCGATCCGCCCGCCCCGGATCGAACTCACCCAAGCCGGGATCACCAAATTCAGCCCGTTCAGCCGCCGACAATTCTGGCCCTGGACCGTCGTCGGCACGTTCCACCGTGGATCGCGCCCAGGCTGCATTGAAGCGCCGCGCACCGATGATCCATCGTCATTCGTCTATCTGCCGGAATGGATTCTCAATGAGAACAGAACCTTGATCACAATTTTGAACGATTATCACGCTAACCGAGTGTCCTGCCCCTGAAATTCATTGGATGAATTCAGGATACTGGGACATTTGGCGTAGTTATCTAACTGAACAGGAGATTTAATGACGCTCGATGAGAAAATCACGATTATGGCTCAGCATTCCAGAATCAGGTCCTGGTCTGTCTCTGCCGGATTTGGCGCTTTAGCGATTCTGATTGTCATCAACGTGATGCAAACGCCGCATTTGACCGGTAAATTTATGATTCCCCCGCCCAGTACGATTTTCCAATTCCTTCAGGTCATCCCGCTATTTTGGATCGCATATCGGTATTTTATCGCGCGTCCTCGGCTCGAAATCACCCAAACCGCACTAACCATCATTAATGATCTCGGCGGAGAGCGGCATTATCAATGGGCCAATCTCGCATCCTTCCAACCAACCCCTCAGCCGCGCACAATCGAAGCGCGTCGCCTCGACAAGCCGGACGTGCCGGTGCGCATTGATGGACACAGGTACAAGGTCGATCAGCCGCTGATATCCTACCTGAACGCCTATCGGACATCGATCAGTTAATGGCCTACCTACCCGCCCCATCAGGCAAACCAAGCATCAACCCGATATTCTGCACCGCCGCACCGGCGGCACCTTTGCCTAAATTATCCAGCCGGGCCACCAGCACTGCCTGGCTTTCCGCCTCGTTTTCAAACACATAAACTTCCATCAGGTCTGAACCGCTGATCGGATCGGGTTGCAGGCGCTGATCCACCGGCGGGCGACGCACTTGGACCAGCCTGGTTGCGTGATAGCGCTCATCGAACACCGAATTGATTTCCCGTGCGGTGGGCCTGCCGGGGAGTGCGTCGAGATGCAACGGCACCATCACCACCATGCCTTGCCGGAAATGACCCACCGAGGGCACGAAAATCGGTCGGGCGGTCAGCCCGGAATGGCGCATAATTTCAGGGATATGTTTATGATTGAGCGACAACCCATACAGCTCAAAAGCCGGGCCACCGGCCTGTTCATGATCGGCAATCATCGCCTTGCCGCCGCCGGAATAGCCCGAGATACCCTGGATGCTGAGCGGGTAGTCGGGCGGGATCAGCCCGGCATCGATCAAGGGCCGCAGCAAAGCAATCGCCCCGGTGGCGTAGCAGCCCGGATTGGCGACGCGCGGTGCTGCGGTAATTTTCGCGGCTTGCCCGGCAGCGAGTTCAGCAAACCCATACGCCCATCCCGGCGCAACCCGGTGCGCGGTGCTGGCATCGAGCAATTTGGGCGCAGCACTGCCGAGCCCCTCAATCATATCAGCCGCCTCGCGCGCCGCTTCATCGGGGAGACACAAGACCACTAAATCGACCTCTGCCATCAGCGCGCGCCGCGCCGCCCGGTCGCGCCGCGCCGCCGCATCTAGGCTGCGCACAACAACGCCGCTCAAGCCGCGCAGCCGTTGCCTGATCTCAAGCCCGGTGGTTCCCGCCTCGCCATCAATGAACAGGGTCTTGGTCATAGGTTAATCCTCTGTGGCCATGCTGGCACCAAACGATGCGCTGTGCTACCCGGGCGCGACATTTGCAACGGAGATCAACCATGTCGGAAACGCAAACCGCACCGCTGACGCTGAACATCCAATATACCAAGGATTTATCGTTCGAGGTGCCCAACGCGCCGGCGATTTATACCATTCTGCGTCAGCCCCCCTCGGTCAATATCAATCTCGATGTCCAGGTTCGCCGCCTGCACGAAGACCAATTCGTGTTCGAGGTCACGCTCGCGACCCGCGCCGAAGCCACCATCCCGACCCCGCCCGAGAGCGCCAATGGCAGCGCCGAGCCGGCCAAGGACATGACCGTGTTCATCGCTGATCTGGCCTATTCGGGCATTTTCACCCTCGATGGCGTGCCGGAAAACCAGATCGAGCCGATTTTGCTGGTCGAATGTCCGCGCCTGCTGTTCCCGTTTGCCCGCAACATTCTGGCCGATATCACCCGTGATGGCGGCTTCCCGCCGGTCATGCTCGGCCCGGTTGATTTCGTCGGGCTGTGGCAGTCGCGGCGCGATCAGCTGATCGAAACGCCGGTAGCCAACGCCTGATAATGCGCTGACGCGGGGCCGGGTTTAATCGCCCGGCCCGCAGGCTGCGGTGAGGAACGACCATGCGCTATGTTTCAACCCGAGGGGTCGCCGAGCCGCGCGGCTTTGACGGGGTTTTGCTCGCCGGATTGGCCGAGGATGGCGGCTTGTTCGTGCCGGAATCCTGGCCGGTTTTCTCAAGCGCCGATTGGCGCGCGATGCGGGGTTTGCCCTATCCGGCCCTTGCCGCCCGGGTGATGGAGCCGTTTGTCTGTGGCGGCGCCGTCGCCTCGGCTGATTTACAGTCCATGTGCCGGGCGGCCTATCGCAATTTCGATCACGCCGCCGTGGTGCCCTTGGTGCAGCTCGACACCAGCCTGTTCGCGCTCGAACTCTTCCACGGCCCAACCCTCGCTTTCAAGGATTTGGCCCTGCAACTCGCAGGGCGGCTGTTTGATCATGTGTTAGCAGCCCGCGATCAACGGGTGACCATTGTCGGCGCCACCTCGGGCGATACCGGGTCTGCTGCCATCGAAGCCTGCCGTGATCGCGCCCGGG
>JAJZEG010000094.1 GCA_021828605.1 Pseudomonadota bacterium
GCGATCAGCCGGGCGAGCAAAAAATTACCCCCATCCGGCGCGAGCGCGACCTGCCCGCGCGCCACGCTATTCACCCCGAGCAGCGCCGCCACACCCAGCCCACCCGCCAGCACCACCCCCCGCCACGGCACCCGGATGTAGCGAGCAAGCGGTGCCAGAACCACCAGCAACAGCCCGGCATAAATCGGCAAATTCGTGTCATGCACGGCAATCGCGCCCGCGATCAGCACGACCAATCCGTATTGTTCCAGCCTGCCGGGTTCGCCCCAAACCAGCACGAACAGCGCCAACACCAGCAGGCTCGAAAAAATATCGGGCATGATTTCGCCGGTCACGAAGGGCAGGGCGGTGAGTGAAGCCAACCCGCCAATCACCAAGCCGATTGCCCCGATCCCGGCCCGAGGCACCACGATGCGCAGGCTGCGCGCAATCAGCCAAACCGCCATCGCCGCCTGCACCAGCACCGGCGGCCACAGGCTCACCCCCCAGTCGGTCGCGAGCAGAAAAAAACTGTAAAAGGGCGGGCGGTCCCAGCCCAAATGCAGTTCCATCGCTTGCGATATATAAGTCCCGGTATCGGAAAAAATCAGCGGAAACCGGTTCCACAATGCGGGCCAAAGCAGTGCCAACCCCAATCCCAACAGGCGGGCCAATCCCAACAAGCTGGCGCGGGAGATTGCGCGCATCAGAGTCGGAAATACCCGCCAAGGCGCGGATGATACAGCTCAGAATCAACGTAACCCGCCCGGGCATGGCGCGCGGTATTCACCCGGGTCAGCACCGAGCCTGCCAGCACGCAGCCTGATTGCTCCAGCAAGGTCGCGGCGGCGAGGGCAATCGCTTTCGGGGTTTGCTGCCAGCGCACACATAAAATGGTCCGCGCCGCCAACCGCCCGAGCACCCTGGTTTCGGCCAGCGCAAAAACCGGCGGCAAATCCAAAATCACCACCGCATACAGCGTGGCCAGCCGCTCCAGCAGCAATGGCATCGCGGGCGATAAAAACAGGCTCAACGCATCGGTCGCCACAGCGCCGGCGGGCATTAAATCCAACCCTGCAATCCGGCTCGGCTGGATCGCCTGGGGCAAATCGACCTGCCCGGCCAGATAATCGGTCAAGCCCGCCATGCCCGCCAAATCAAACAAACTATCAAAACTCGGCTGGCGCACATCGCAATCAATGGCCAACACCCGCTTCATCCCGTCGGCGCCAAGCGGTGCCGCGTCCAGCGTGATGGCCAAACTCGCCGCCAAACTCAGCGCCAGCGTGGTCTTGCCTTCGCCGGGCCGGGCGGCGGTGACTGCAATGCTGCGCGGTGTCGATTGATTAAGCGCCAGCCCGATCCGCACCGCGCGTAACTGCTCGCTGAACGGCGAAAACGGGTTGCGCACCGCATAATCCGCCGCCAACAGCCCGCCTTGCGCCCGTCGGCTCAATTCGGGCAGCAGAGCGAGGCACGGCATGTCCAAAGCCGAGCGCAAATCCTCGCCACTGCCGATGGTGCGGCTGAGCGCAGCCCGCCCGAGCATCGCCAGGACCGCGAGCGCTGCGCCCAGCACGCTGGCACCGGCCATAATCAAGGCCGGATGCGGTGCGCTCGCGCGGGTGGGTGCGACGGCAGGCGAGAGAATCCGCGCATCCGGTGGTGTGAGCAGGCTCTGACTATCCAAAATCCCGATTTGCTTGGTCAATTCCTGCAACAGGCTGCGTTCCGCCGCGCGCTGCCCTTGCAACCGCGCCATCGGCGCCGCCCGCATCGCCTCCTGGGCCGCTTGATCGCGGGTGGCCGCCAAGCGCGCCTGTAAATCCGCCACCTGTGCGGCCGCGCGGGTCACTTGCGCGCGATCATCGGTGATCAACCTTCCCATCGCCAGCCCGATTGATCGATGCACCACCGCGAGCGCCGCCCGATCCGCGCGCATACCCGGATAATTCGGCCCCTCGGTCGCGGCATGAGCGGCCAGCCGCGCGGAGAGACGCGCTGCTTTCAGCCGCAACGGATCAAGCGAGGGCGCCACCGCCGCGCCCGATGCTGCCGCCGACACCCCGCCATCGCGCACCAGCACCGCCCGCGCCGCCGCCAGCCGCGCTTGGGCGGCGACCAGCGCGTCGGTCAATTGTCCCGCCGCCTGATTGGTCAGTGGTGCCTGCACCCCGCGCTCGGCCCCGGCTTTCGCTTGCGCTTGCGCCAAGGCCAAATTGGTCGCGGCCAGCGCATCGCCGGTTTTGCGCGCCCGGATCGCCAGCCAGCGCCGCGCATGATCCAGCAGAGTTTCGCTCCGCTGGCGCTGATTTTGCAAATAAAGCCGCATCGCCGCATTCACCGCTTGCGCCGCGCGCGCCGGATCGTCATCGGTATAGCGCACCTGGATAATTTGCGAGCCGGGCTGCACCCCAACCCGCAACGCCCGCCTGACCCGCGCGAGCAATTCCGGCGGCGTCCCCTTTGGATGACGCCGTGCCAGCCCCAACTGATCAGCAATCCCGCTCAGCACCGGGCGCGCGGTCAACAAATCCGCCTGGCTGCGCATCAAACTATCCGTCACCTGAGACCGCGCCACCACGCCGCGCAGCAATCTCGGGTTGAAATCCGCCGGTGCATAGAGCAAAATCCCGGTCGCAGTATAGGTTGGCCGGATCCGGGTTAGCGCCAATCCCGCCAAACCCGGCACCAAAGCGGCCACCAGCACGCCGAGCCGCCAATGCCGCTTAATCGCCCAAAGCGGCGCTAACGGATCGCCAGCCGAACCCAAACGCGATGGATCAAGAGCGTTCATTCCGTGCCTTTTCCGAAGCCTGAAACTGCCTTATACTAACTTTCAATGGAATCGACGCAGAAGTCAATTTTAAGTTGTATCTCGCGCCGCTCATTTTTTATGGCAGGCTTATTGTCGCTCTCCGCCTGCGCCCGCGCGCAGCTTCCCGCACTCCCCGCGACCGGCGCCTATCGGCTGGGCGCGGGCGATGAAATCAGGGTCGCGGTGTTTGGCCAAAAACAGCTGAGTGCCCGCTATCGCATCGGTGCCGACGGCCATATCGCGATGCCGCTGCTCAAGCCGATCAACGCGGCGGGCCTGACCCCGGATGCGCTGGCGCAGCGTATCGCGGCCCGTCTCACCCAAGCGGGTTTGCTGGCCGATCCGGCGGTCGCGGTCGAAATTCGCCGCTATCGGCCATTTTACATTCTCGGTGAGGTCAACCGTCCCGGCGCCTATCCGTTTCAACCGGGCATGACCGTGCTCACCGCCGTCTCCATCGCTGGCGGCTTCACCGATCGCGCCGCCGAATCGCGGTTTCTGGTCATTCGCAACCGGGATAACCGCGCCCACCGTTATCGCGCTCGCGCCGCCTCCCCGGTCGCGCCCGGCGATGTGATCAAGGTGCGCGAACGGCATTTTTGAGCCAAAGCCCCGCACGCCAGGGTGGTGGTGCATTGACACCGTTACCAACCCTGCTCTACCGGCGCTCCACCATGACAAATCCAATGACGGCGGCGACCGCTTTTATTTTCCCCGGCCAAGGCAGCCACAGCGTTGGCATGGGCCGGGATCTGGCCGCCACCTTCAGCGCCGCCCGCGCGGTGTTCGAGGAGGTCGATGACGTGCTCGACCAAAAACTCTCGCGGCTGATTTTCGAAGGCCCGTCCGACGAACTAACCCTCACCGAAAACGCCCAGCCCGCGCTGATGGCGGTGTCCATGGCCGCCTTGCGCGCGCTCGAACAGGAAACCGCGCGCAGCCTCGCCGACATAGCGGGCTTAGTCGCGGGTCATTCGCTCGGCGAATATACCGCCCTCGCCGCCGCTGGCGCCTTCACCATCGGCGAAGCCGCCCGCTTGCTGCGGTTGCGCGGCCAGGCGATGCAGCGCGCGGTGCCGCCCGGTGCCGGTGCGATGGCCGCTTTGCTCGGCGCCACTCTCGATCAAGCCCGCGCCATTTGCGCCCAGGCGCAAAGCCAAGGCACAGGCGACAGGGATGATCTGGTCGAAATCGCCAATGATAATGGCGGTGGCCAGGTGGTGATTTCCGGCAGTACCGCCGCCGTTGATCGGGCGATTGAGGTCGCCAAGGCCGAAGGGGTGAAACGCGCGATGAAACTCCCGGTTTCTGCCCCGTTCCATTGCGCCCTGATGGCCCCCGCCGCCGAGGCGATGCGCGCGGCCTTGGCGCAAACCCCGCCCCGCGCGCCGCTTGTACCCTTGGTCGCTAACGTCACCGCTGGCATCCTAACCGACCCCGCCGCGATCACCGCGAGCCTGATCACCCAGGTCACCGCCACCGTGCGCTGGAGCGAATCGGTCAGTTTCATGGCCCAGCACGGCATCACCCGGGTGATCGAACTCGGTGCGGGCAAAGTGCTCGCCGGGTTGATCCGCCGGATCGCGCCCGATATCGAAACCTTCTCCGCGGGTACGCCCGCCGAACTTGAGGCGGTGCTCCCTTATGTCCAGTAATTTATTCTCGCTCACCGGCAAATGCGCGCTGATCACCGGCGCGTCCGGCGGGATTGGCGCCGCCATCGCGCACGTCCTGCATGAGCAGGGCGCCAGCGTCGCCCTCTCGGGCACCCGCGCCGAAGCCCTGCACAGCCTGGCGGGGGAACTCGGTGCGCGGGCTTTTGTGTGCCCGGCTGACCTTTCCGACCCCGCCGCCCCGGAGCAGCTGATTGCCAGCGCCGAAGCGGCGATGGGCGGGCTTGATATTCTGGTCAATAATGCGGGCGCCACCAAGGATGGCCTCGCTTTGCGCATGAGCGATGCCGATTTCGAGCGGATTATCGCGCTCGATCTGGTCGCCCCGTTCCGCCTCGCGCGCAGTGCGCTCAAAGGGATGCTGCGCCGCCGCGCCGGACGGATTATCAATATTGGCAGCATCGTCGGCGCCACCGGCAATCCGGGCCAAGCCAATTACGTCGCCGCCAAAGCCGGTCTGGCCGGTCTGACCAAAGCCCTGGCCCAGGAAGTCGCCTCACGCGGCATCACCGTCAATCTGGTCGCCCCTGGCTTTATCGCGACCCCGATGACCGAGGCGCTGACCCCGGCCCAGCACGAGGCGCTGCTCGCGCGCATCCCGCTCGGCCGGATGGGCTCGCCCCGCGATATCGCCGCGGCGGTGGCTTATCTGGCCGGCGAATCCGGCGCCTGGATCACCGGCGCTGCCCTACACATCAATGGCGGCATGGCCATGCTCTAACTCGATGATTAACATTCAACGGGCGCGCCGGTTGGCGCATCATCCGGAACCATGCTAAGCGGCCCCCACTTTGCCAATTCGTCCCCCCTATTCAGGTGAAATCCAAACGAATAGAAGGTGCCGATCAACCCCCGGGTTCGCGTTGCGGACCAGTATCGCTGCAGGAGCTAAATCATCATGAGTGAAGTCGCCGACAAAGTTAAAAAAATCGTGGTCGAACATCTCGGCGTCGATGAAGCCAAGGTCACCCCGGAAGCCTCGTTCATCGATGATCTCGGCGCCGACAGCCTTGATACCGTCGAATTGGTCATGGCCTTCGAAGAAGCGTTCAGCGTCGAAATCCCCGAAGATGCCGCCGAAAAAATCGCCACCGTCAAAGACGCGATCGACTATATCGAAAAGAAAAAAGCTGAATAACGCGCACCCGTGAGGGAGGTTCAGATGCGTCGCGTCGTAGTCACCGGCATGGGTATCGTCTGCCCGCTCGGTTTGGGGGTCGAGCATGTCTGGTCCAGACTGCTCGCGGGCCACTCTGGTATCGGCACCA
>JAJZEG010000372.1 GCA_021828605.1 Pseudomonadota bacterium
ACGGCACCGATGCGATGACCGAGCCGTTTCCGGGCTTTGCCACCGATATGCAGGCGCAATTCATGACGCTGATGGCGGTGGCGGACGGGGCCTCGATGATTACCGAAACCATTTTCGAGAACCGCTTCATGCATGTGCCGGAGCTAAACCGGATGGGCGCGCGAATTAACGTGCATGGTGCGTCAGCGATTGTGCGCGGGGTCGCGCAGTTGTCAGGGGCGCCGGTGATGGCGACCGATTTGCGCGCGTCATTCTCGCTGGTGTTAGCCGGACTCGCGGCGAAGGGCGAGACGGTGGTGGACCGGGTCTATCATTTGGACCGGGGCTATGAGGCGGTGGAAGCGAAGCTGGCGGGCTGCGGGGCGGTGATTGAGCGGGTTTAGGGGGGATACGAAGGCTTAGGAAAAATTGGTTAGCAAAATTACAAAAAATAGTGCTTACTTTTTTCCTTTTAATTAGGGGGATTGATCTGAAAAAGTTCGGTTTTTTGCGAAATTTGCAGAGAAACGTCGAGACCTCGGGTACAAGTCGTGATGAATGCCACCGGGGTTTAGATATACCCGCCCCCTTAGGCTCCGGAGACTAGTCATTCTGAGGTCTATGATTGGTAAGTATAGCAAGTGAAACAATCGGAACGCCGTCCGAGGCATCCTATAGACTAGCGGGTTATTCGAAGCCTTGACCGGCGATCACAGTAGTGACTGTAATGCTCCTTGCCATAGATCACTTCGAGCACCCGCCTCACGTGCTGCCATGTCGTTGGGTCAATGTGTTTGTGTTTTTGATATATCTTACCGCCTTGATAACCGTGTTGTAGCCAATCACACAGCCAGCGGCGCGCCCCTGGTTATATGCCATGCCTCGTCCCCCCCTTTTTTATAGATCACTATTAAAAGGCAATGATTTAATAAATCCGGCAAGACGTTCTGCTTCGCGCTTTGTGAGGTCGGACGGTAACGCAAAGCGAATTTTCTTCGCCGGTCGCAGCAGAAATTCATGTGTCGCATCATCACTGTTAGCGGCGTCCTCGGCATACTCGGCCTCCTCAAGATCGCTCAACTTCTCCAGGTCAAGCTTAATTGGCACCCCTTCGCCGAGCGCTGCAGCGGCGAGACTGCGGACACCATACTCCCATACGATTCGAGACTTTAAGCCCTTGCGCCCAACCTTGAACTCACCAGCGCCAGCTTGTGCTAATTCTCGTAACGTCTTTAAGATTTCGATATAATCCATGTTTGCCAATTGTGCGGCCCGCCGCACGCTGGTTTCAGCAACATCGCGCTTACGTGTTGCGAATGAGTCCAAAAGAGCTTTAGCGCCTTTATTAGAGGTATAAATTCGCTTAAGTTTATCAGAAAGATCTGCGTCAAGAATTTTAATCATTTTATAACCTTATGATGCTTTTGTTATGCAACAAAACATCTATATAACATATAAAAAATATAAACAACGCTTATAATCCAAAAAATTTGTTTTTTTAAGGCGCGGAGATCTTGAAGGGCATAGATTTGTCCTCGCTTAGTGCAAAATTATCGAAATAGGCTACCCTTTCCCGTCCGATCGACTGCGCCCGCTTCAGCATCGGCGGTCAATCGCGGCGGCGGGCAATGTTACCGCCGTTGGTGACCGGCAGGATAACCGGCGGGCCGGTCATCGCGTTGAATCATCCGGCGAGGCGATGACAACCAGATGATGCCTCCGTTGTTCCGGGCCCTGTTTCGGCTCGACATCGACCATGCAAACAAAGTAGCCACGCGCCATATCGGCTCGTCACCCATGGCGGGCTGATCCATTTCCGTTATTCGGCAGGACGGGGCTGCGAATAGTCCGATGCGGCAGCCTTGATCGGTCACGCCCGTGCTTCGCGAAATAGGCGGCCAAACGATGGACGTGCTTTGAGCCTGCGCGAATCGGCGCCCTTGATGATATCTCTTTCGCCCGTCGGCCTCGTGAACGGCGTAGTATCCATCTTGTTGATCAGGAAATGGAGCACGGTGCTGCTGCGTGTGGCGACGTGGCGGCGGGAGGGCATGATCGCGTAATAGGCGAAACCACAGGTCGTTCGAACCTACGTGAACAATGTAGCGGCCTTTGCCACAACCTCATCCATGATTGGCGTGGGAAGGCTTTCCACTTTCCGCCCGTTGCGGGCCTTCAGATCGAGAACGCGAGGCTGATCGCAGCGCACGACCCCGGTTATTTTGGTTCCGGCAAGAGGCACGGCGAAGCCTAGGCGGCGGGCAAAGTCACCGCTATTGGTGATTGGCAGAATAACCGGTAGGCCGGTCATCGCGTTGAATTCATCCGGCGAGACGATGACAACTGGACGATGGCGGTGCTGTTCCAGGCCCTGCGTCGGCTCGAGATCGACCATGTAAATGTCGCCACGCCTCATATCAGCTCGTCACCCATGGCGGGCGCGTCCACCCATTCCCGTTCTTCCGCAGGCTGGGGCTGCGAATAGTCGGATGCGGCCAGAAGTTCCGCCATCGTGTAGCGGGGCTTTGCCTGGGGTTCGATGACAAGCCGTCCGTTATCCACAGCCAAGCCGACCTTGGCGCCGGCGAACAAATGCAAAATATCGATCAGCGCCGGGGGTATCGCCAGCATGATCGAGCCGCCGACCTTGCGCAGATATGTCGTGTGCATGCTCACCTCTAATAGTTATATAGAAGTATAATATAATTGGCTGGTCGTTTCAATGCATTTTGGGATGCACAACGATTGGCGTGCTTTGGGCCTGCCCTAATCAGCCCCCTTGATCGGATCGATCTCGCCGGTCGGCCTGGTGAAAGGCGTGGTTTCCAGCTCGTTGATCAGGAAATCGAGCACGGCGCGGGTGCGCGGGGCGACGTGGCGGCGGGAGGGCATGATCGCGTAAAGCGGCACGCGGGCGGGTTCGTGATGGGACATCAGCAAGGTCAGGCAGCCGGATTCGATGTCATCGACCACGCTGACGCGCGGCAGCAAAGCGATGCCGGACCCGGCGCGGGCGGCGCGGCGGACGGCTTCGCTGCTATCGACCTGAAACCGGCCTTGCACGGAAACGGTTTGCTCGCCGGATGGGGTGGAAAAGCGCCAATTATTTTCCACGCCGGGGCGGCTATACACAATACATTCATGGTTCAGCAGATCGGTCGGTCGGTGCGGGGCGCCATAGCGCGCGAGATAGTCAGGGGACGCGACCAATGCCGAGGCGACGAGGCCGAGGCGGCGGGTGATCAGGCTCGATTGGGATGATTGGGTGATCGCGATCACCAGATCGAGCGCTTCCTCGACCAGATCGAAATTGCCGTCGCGCAATTTCAGATCGAGCGCCAGAAGCGGATAGGCGGCGAACAACGCATTCAGGCGGCGCGCCATATAAATGCCGAGCGAGGTCGGCACGCCAACGCGCACCCGACCGCTCGGGGTGGTTTGGTTGGCGCCGATGCTTTCGGCGGCGGCTTCGAGCGATTCGAGGATGGCGCGGGCATGCGGCAACAGGGCCTGGCCGTCTTCGGTGAGGTGCAAATGGCGGGTGGTGCGTTGCACCAGCCGCACACCAAGCAAATCTTCGAGGGCGGAAATATGGCGCGACACCATCGGTTGCGAGGTTTTCAGGTCGCGCGCGACCGCAGAAAACGAGCCGCGTTCGGCGACGCGGACGAAGGTGGTGTAGAGGGCTAATTGATCCATCAGAGTGCCTTCATCCGCCTATTATGTACCAAGTTAGCGAACAGGCAAAAGGCCCGGGGCGAACCCCGAGCCTTGCTCAGCCGTGCGAGGTTAGGCGGCCTGCGCCGTGGTATCGTTGCTGATGGTATTGACCGGTCGCGGCGTGGCACTGGTGATGCTGATCCGACGCGGTTTCAGCGCCTCGGGGATCACCCGCTTCAGCGCCACATGCAGCAGACCGTTTTCCAACGACGCGCCATCGACGACCATGTGATCGGCCAGCACGAAACGCCGCTCGAACGCGCGTGCGGCGATACCGCGATACAGGGTTTCGCCCTGGCTGGTCTCGGGGGTGAGTTTACCGCTGATCACCAGGGTGTTTTCCTTGACCACCAAATCAATATCCTCGGCGCGGAAACCGGCCACCGCCATGGTAATGCGGTAATCCTCGGTGCTGAGTTTTTCGATGTTGTAGGGGGGATAGCCATTGACCGGGGCGTCCGGCAATTGATCGAGCATGGCCGCGACGCGGTCAAAGCCAATGGCTGTACGGAATAAAGGTGAGAAATCGAGTGTCATAACAACCTCCTGATTGAAGCAAGGTTTGCGCCGACCTGTCATGATGACCAGCCCGACGCGGCGAAAAAAGGACCCCGAAGGCATCCTTCGCTCAATCATAAAGGGTGGGGCGCCGGGCGTTTCAAGAGCCCGGCGCGGTGGCTCGAAAATTATTTGGTGCGCGCGCCGATCGAGGCGAAGCGCTTGTTGAACTTCGCGACCTGGCCGCCCGTATCAACGAGGCGGGTCTGGCCGGTCCAAGCCGGATGGGATTTCGGATCGATATCAAGGCGCAGCGTGTCGCCGGCTTTACCGTAGCAGGAACGGGTTTTGAATTCCGTGCCATCGGTCATGATGATGTTGATTTCGTGATAGGTGGGGTGAATATTCGGTTTCATCGCTCGCTCCTGGGATTGCCCGATACCGACCGGGCAGAAGCCGGGGACTTAGCTTGTTGGGTGGCGATAGGCAAGGTTGGCGGGATTTTTTTGGCCGCGTCGGCGGCGCGCCACAAATACCAGGCGGCGGTGCTGCGATAGGGCGCGAAGGCCTCGCCAATAATCGCGAAATCGCGGGGTTTGGGTTGGGTGGGCAAAGCGTGGAGCAGGCGGTAGCCCTCGCGCACCCCGAAATCATCGACCGGGAAAATATCGGGGCGGCCCAGAGTGAAAATCAACAGCATCTCGACGGTCCAGCGCCCGACGCCGCGCACGGCGCAGAGCCGTTCGATCAAAGCGGCATCGCTCATTCGGGCAGCAGCGCGGCGGGTCGGGATGATGCCGCTCAGGCTATGGCGGGCGATATCATGCAGGGCCGCGATTTTGGCGCCCGAGAAGCCGCAGGCGCGCAGGGTGGTTTCCGACAGCGACAGCAAGTGGCCCGGATCAGGGCAGGCGCCGTCATGATGGGCGTAGAGCCGGTCGAGAATGGTTTGCGCAGCGCGACCATGCAATTGTTGATGGGCGATGGCGGAAACCAGGGCGGCGTAGGGCTCGCGGGTGCGATCGGGTTGCAGGGTGCAGGGGCCGATGGCGCGAATGTGGGCGCCAAGGACGGGATCGACGGCGGTGAGATGGGCGCGAGCGAGGCGGGACATCGGATTAGCCGAAATAAGCCGGAAGCAGGCGTGCCAGGATTTGGCGCCAGGCGCTGAGGCGGCGGGTCAAGTAGTTTGAGCGGCGTAGCGGTGCGGTGATCCAGGCGCGGATCGGCGCGGTGCGGGCGATAACCCGGTTTTTGGCGGAAATGACCGCGTCATGCAGGCGGGCAAACCAGCGCACCGACATCAGGCTTTGCTCGCAGGACTGATAAATCCACAGAGCAATCAGAATGGCGCTGCCTTTGATCAGCACCGCGACCATTGTGGCGGCAAGCCAGTCACCTTGGACGAATAATAAAGTGGCCCAGAGGCCGCTCAAATGATCCATCGCTTCGGGGATCAGGAATAAAGCCAGCACCAGCCAGGGCGGGAACGCTTGCAGGCGCAGACGCAGGCGCGCGAGCGGTGC